>DAIUFH010000009.1:43409-46412 GCA_036844705.1 Tissierella sp. | reverse complement strand
ACCATATTTGCCCTGCTGGAGCAAATTATCTACCTATAAGGTCAAATATACCTGAGTTATCAAAACATACCTTTAAGGTCGTAGATGAATCTTTTGCTGAAAGAGCTAATAAAGCAGGAGGAGGATTCTTAGTCTCTGGTTCAAATTATGGACAAGGTTCAAGTAGAGAGCAAGCCGCAATATTGCCAAGATATTTAGGTGTTAAAGCTATAATTGCAAAGAATTATGCTAGGTTGCATCTTGCAAATTTAGTAAATTGGGGGATATTGCCATTGACATTTGTAGATGAAGAAGATTATGAAAAGATATCTCAAGGAGATGATATATCTCTAAACACTGTAGATTTAAAAGAAGGCGAAGAATATATAATAAAGAATAAGACAAAAGATATAGAAATAAAGGTTAAATCACCACTTTTCCAATATGATTTAGATTCTATAAAGCTTGGAGGTACAATTAATAGACTTAAAAACTAAACATATGAGATAAGGAATATGATATTATTTTATAAAAAGGCTAAAAAGTCAAAAAACTTTTTAGCCTTTTCTGTGCTTTAGTATATAATATTCTTAGTAATATTAAGAAGGTGATATGATGGATGGTAAAAGATACAATACATTAAATAATGAATTACAAAGAATCTTTGGTGAAAAGGTATTAAAACTCTCTCTTGATGGAGGATTTACATGCCCAAATAGGGATGGTACTATAGACAAAAGAGGGTGCATATTTTGTAGTGAAGAAGGCTCAGGGGAATTTGCTGGGTCAAGACACGTCTCCATAAGAGAACAGGTAGACGAGCAGAAAAGATTATTATCGAGGAAATGGAAAGCAAATAAATACATTGCATATTTTCAGAATTTTACTAATACATATAATTCCGTAGAAAGGCTAAGGACTCTATATGATGAAACACTGAAGTTAGATGGTGTAGTTGGACTAGCCATAGCCACTAGACCAGATTGCCTTAGTGATGATGTTATAGATTTATTACAAGAATTTAATAAGAAAACATTTCTTTGGGTTGAACTTGGTTTACAAAGTATTCATGAATCTTCCGCTAGATTTATTCGAAGGGGATATTGCTTACCGACATATTCAAATGCGGTAGAAAGGCTGAAGGAAAAGAATATTAGAGTAGTCACTCATTTGATAATAGGTCTTCCTAATGAAGATAAAGATGATATAATGGCTTCAGTTAGATATGTAGCTAATAAAAAAATATGGGGCATTAAGCTTCATTCACTTTATATACAGAGGGGAACCGATCTTTACGAATATTATTTAAAGGCTCCATTTCGCCTACCAACTAAGGATGAATATGTGGATATTATTGTAGATGCATTGGAAATTTTGCCAGCGGATGTAATTATACATAGATTAACCGGAGATGGAAAGAAAGAGTTGCTATATGAGCCTAAATGGAGTTTAGATAAGGCCAGTGTGCTAACATCTATAGATAAGGAATTAAAGATAAGAGACAGTCATCAGGGAATTAAATCATAATAGGATAGGTGAAATAATGCTAATAATTGTGGGATTTATATTATCTTTTATAATTTTAATATATGGTGTATTGAGCAATATTTTTATTGGATATGGTCTTTTTGCTAGCTTGCTAATATTTGGGATTATATCATATATTAGAGGCAAAAAAATAGATGAGATAAAAAATGATGCATGGAATGGCGGGAAAAGGTCATTTGTAGTTATTAAGGTATTTGTGCTCATAGGATTAGTTACAGCATCATGGTTAATAGCGGGAACTATTCCTGCTATTGTCTATTATAGCATGAAGGTAATGAATCCAAGAATTTTTATATTATTTGCTTTTTTATCAAGCTCCTTAGTTTCTTATATGCTTGGGACCTCACTTGGAACGGCCAGTACCATAGGCATTGTTTTGATTATTATGGCAAGGGGTGGGGATATAAACATAAATTTAACAGCAGGAGCAATTCTATCTGGAATCTACTTTGGAGATAGGACCTCACCAATGTCATCCTGTGCAAATTTAGTCGCAAATCAAACAGAAACTGAACTGTATCCAATGCTTAAAGGATTTAGACGCACTACGATAATTCCGTTTGTAATTACATCCTTAATATATTTAATATTCTCATTTTCAAACCCATTGACTATAGTTGGAAATAATATTTCTATTGATTTAGAAAACAGCTTTACACTCAATGTTATAGTGCTGCTACCTGCTATAATAATGCTTATTTTAAGTTCACTTCAATTTAGCGTAAAAAAATCAATGGCTATAAGCATAATTACAGGTTCAATAATTTCCTTATTGATACAAGGTGCATCTTTAGGTGATTTAGCTAAAACATTAATTTGGGGTTACAGTCTTCCTCCATCAGATCCTTTGGTAAACTTAATAAAAGGAGGAGGATTATTGTCAATGGTTAAAACTGGACTAGCAGTATTTATTTCCTGTTCCATGGCAGGTATATTAGAAGGGATGGACTTATTTAATAAGATAAGTTTGTTATTTAAAAAGTTTAATAATAAATCAAAACTATTCTTAGCAACAGCTATTACTTCCTTTGCAAGTGCATGTTACGGAGGCAATCAATCCATAGCGGTAGTTATTACAAGTCAAATCATGAAAAGTATATATGATGAAAACAATATCAGTAGAAAAGATTTAGCTATAGATATCTCAAATACAGCTGTATTATTTGCTCCTATGATACCTTGGAATATAGCAGTATTGGTTCCAGCTACAACATTTGATGTTAGTTCTGTAGAAATAGTACCATATGCATTTTATTTATTTATACCATTTTTAGTGAATTACTTTAGTAAAAGGATTAGGCATAATTATTAACCTTTAATCTTATTTTTGCATAGTATATAATGCAAAGATAATTGAATGAAAGGTGGTTAATATGAAAGATAACAGAACTATCAGAAACTGTCCTAGTGGTAGCTTTGCATATACAATTAGGTCAGGGGACACCTTATATCTATTAGCGCAAAGATATAATACAA
>DAIUFH010000009.1:42952-43309 GCA_036844705.1 Tissierella sp. | reverse complement strand
CAGTAGAAGCTATCATGAGAATAAATCCAGGAATAAATCCAAACAATCTTCAAATAGGTCAAATGATTTGTATACCTGGTTCGGTAACACCTCCACCTACAACATGTCCTTCAGGTTCATTCTCATATACAATTAGGTCAGGTGATACCTTATATCTATTGGCACAAAGATATAATACAACAGTAGAAGCTATCATGAGAATAAATCCAGGAATAAATCCAAACAATCTTCAAATTGGCCAAATGATTTGTATACCTGGTTCAGTAACACCTCCGCCTCCAACAAGATGTCCAGCAGGTTCCTTTGAGTATACGATAAGATCAGGAGATACACTATTCACAATAGCCAATAGATACA
>DAIUFH010000009.1:0-42852 GCA_036844705.1 Tissierella sp. | reverse complement strand
ATACAACAGTAAATGCAATATTGGCATTGAACCCAGGTTTGGATCCAAATAATTTAGTAGTAGGAATGATAATTTGTATACCAGAGAAGAGCCCACAAAGATGTCCAGCAGGTTCCTTTGAGTATACGATAAGATCAGGAGACACATTATTCACAATAGCCAATAGATACAATACAACAGTAAATGCAATATTGGCATTGAACCCAGGTTTGGATCCAAATAATTTGAGAGTGGGAATGGTAATTTGCGTACCAGAAGAGAAACCACAAAGATGTCCAGCAGGTTCCTTTGAATACACGATAAGATCAGGAGACACATTGTTTTCAATAGCTAATAGATACAATACAACAGTAAATGCAATATTGGCGATAAATCCAGGCCTAGATCCAAATAATTTAAGAGTGGGAATGGTGATCTGCGTACCAGAAGGAGGTACACCAACACCTCCGTGTGATGGAGTATACTATGTTGTAAGAGCTGGAGATACACTTTACTCAATAGCAAGAATGTATAATACTACTGTTGCAAAATTGATGGAAGCTAATCCAGGAGTAGATCCTAATAATTTGAGGGTAGGACAAATGATTTGTATTCCTAGAATGTCTCCCCCCTTGCAATGCCCTGGGGGCACAATATATGTGGTAAAATCTAAGGACACATTGAGTTCCATACTTTTAAAGCTCAATATCTCAATTATGGACTTAATGGAGGGTAATCCGGATATCAATCTTGAGAAGTTGTCTGTAGGTCAAGAATTGTGCATATTACCTCATGAGAATAGAGGCTGTCCTTGCCCCAAGGGAACGAAACCCTATATAATATCAGCTGATGATATAGATGAATGTAGAAATGAATCAGTAATAGAATACCTTGCTGATAAGTTTAATGTAACAGTTATCAGCCTATTCAAGGCTAATCCAAATCTTGCAGCAGATGACTACGTGGAAGGAATGAGAATCTGCGTTCCAGTTAAATGTTAAAAACCCCCTTAAGGGGGTTTTTAACATTTAATAAACGGAGCCGACTTAGTTCTAAAATTTTTGTTGTAACATTATTGTAAATACTTACTTAAATTATTATGTTATGCTTTGGGTATAAGTAATATAAATTAAAAGAAAGAAAGAAGGGAAACCAATGAAAAAGAAAAATTCAATATTAACTTTAATATTAATAATAATGTCTGTAGTATTGGTACTATCAGGATGTAAAAAGAAGGAAGATCCAGTAGAATCCCCTAATCCTGAATCACCAGTTGAAGAGCCTGTGGGAGAAGTTAATGAAGATGAAAAAGCTGCTATAATGGATGATTTTGATGTGTTAATCAAGGACAAGCCTGAACCTGAAAAGATTGTTGATTATGTCAATCAGAATATTAAAAAAGTGGATCAGCTTGAAGGGGATAGGATGATTGATGAGCTAGAAAAATCATTGGAAGCAAATATCGAAAATTTAACTAATACTATATTTGCTACTGACAAGAATAATGAGCTAATGGAAATAGCAGGCTTAGAGGCATATTTTCCAGAAGAAAAAATAGAAGAAATAAAGAATAGTGATTTGAAGGAAGAAATCACTAAAACATATGACAATATGTACAAATTAGTAAATTTAGAAGGAGAATTTTATCCAATTATAGATTATGCAAAGCTAAAAACTTACAATAACAATATAACAGATGAATGGAAGGAATACATCGCAGTAAGAGCAATGGATTCAGATGAAATTCCATTTGCAGATGGTAGTATGAGAATATCCTTTGAAGAACTGGCTAATCGATTATTGAAGACAGAGAACTTCTTAAATAAATATGTAGCAGGGCCTAGACAGGATGAAATGACTGGGTTATATGAAATCAAATTAAATGCATATTTGAAGGGGCTACCAAATACTCCTATAGCTGATAGTTCTAGTAAGACGATATCTGAAGAAGTAATGAAAAGCTATGAATCGACATCAAATATGGAAGGATATATAACAGCACATTTAACATATCAATACATCGAAACCATCAAAGCGAACAATTCAAAAATTGATAATGCGGTCTTAGAAAAGGCTGATGAGTTGATTACAGAAGCAGTAAGAATGTTAGTAGAATACAAATAAAAAATTAATAGATTATATAACATACTGCATATCAAAATGGTATGCAGTATGCTTTTCTTTAACTATATTTAGTTTTGGTGTATAATACTGATGGAGGTAATAAAATGAAAAAAGTAATATATATATTAGTAGTTTTGTTATTATTATCCTTCATGGTAGGCTGTACAACAAATGAAGATGTTCAAAAAACCATAAGAGTTGCGTCACTTAAGGGACCGACGTCTATAGGACTTGTAAAGCTAATGGAAGATAATAAAAATGTTGAGTCAAAAAATAAATATGATTTTTTTATTACTGCAACTGTAGATGAGATAGTTGCAAAACTTGGAAAGGGAGAGTTGGATGTAGCAGCCATTCCAGCAAATTTATCATCCGTATTGTATAACAAAATGGAGGGAAAGATTTCTGTTGTGGCAATTAATACGCTTAGTGTATTATATATCGTAGAAAATGGGGATAGTCTAAATTCCATTGAGGATTTGAAAGGTAAAACCATATATTCAACAGGGAAAGGGACAACACCTGAATATGTATTTAATTATGTTCTAAAGGCAAATGGGATTGATCCTTCAAAGGATGTAAATATTGAATACAAGTCTGAGGCAACTGAAATAGCTACACTTTTAGCAAGTGAAGAAAATGTGATTGCGTTGTTACCTCAACCGTTCATTGCAGCTTCTCAAATGAAAAATGATAACATTAAGATGGTATTTAGCATGGAGGAAGAATGGCAGAAGTTAAATCCTAATGAGTCACAGGTAACAGGTGTAGTTGTTGTTAGGGATGAATTCCTTGAAAATAATCAAGAAGCAGTAGTTGCGTTCTTAGAGGAATATAAAAAATCTGTTGAATTTGTAAATTCCAATGTAGAACAGGCTGCTAAAATTGTAGGAGAGTTTGACATTATTCCTGAACCTGTAGCTTTAAAGGCAATACCATTATGCAATGTAGTATTTATAACAGGAGATGAGATGGAAGAAAAGCTTGGTGGATATTTAAAGGTATTACATGATTCGGATCCTAAGAGCATAGGAGGAAATTTACCTGATGAGGAGTTCTATTTCAAATAAGAGATACTCAACAAAGAAAGTCTATGGACTCATATTCTGGATTATTTTTTGGCATATATCTAGTTATATTATAGATAATGGGATGTTGTTACCTTCTCCATTAGATGTTGTTAAATCCTTAGTCGATCTTTTAAAGACTAAGGATTTATATGTAGCATTAATAAATACATTTATAAGGATTATTTCAGGGTTTTTTCTAGGCTCCATCCTTGGAATTATTTTATCTATACTTTCATATAGATTTAATTTTTTTAAAAATTTAATTGAGCCTTTTATTTTAATCATAAAGGCTACCCCGATTGTATCAATTATAATATTGGCACTAGTGTGGATAAGCTCGAAGAATCTTTCGATTTTCATTGCTTTTCTAATGGTTCTTCCTGCTATGTATACCAATATCTTAGAGGGATTGGAGAACACAGATAAAAAAATGCTTGAAATGGCTAAGGTTTTTAGGTTAAAAGGATATAAGCTAGTTAGATATATATATATACCTTCCGTTAAGCCTTATCTAGTTGCTGCAGCTAGCTTAGCTTTTGGTTTAAGCTGGAAGGCGGGAGTTGCTGCTGAGGTAATAGGACTCCCATCTGGAACTATTGGTGCATCCCTCTATACATCTAAGATATACTTAAATACCCCTGAACTATTTGCTTGGACTGTGCTTATTGTAGTTATTAGCTTTACTTTCGAGAAGCTACTTATTTCATTATTGAACAGAATATAGGTGATTTATATGAATATAGAATTAGTAAATATAAGTAAAGCTTTTGATGGAGAACAAGTGATTGAAAATTTCAATGCTACAATAGAGGAAAATAAAATCACATGTATTATGGGTGAATCGGGAATCGGGAAAACAACTTTAATAAATATGGTTATTGGCCTTGAAAAACCGGATAGCGGTAAAATCCTAGGAATAGATCAAAGAAAAATTGGAGTCGTATTTCAAGAAGATAGACTTTGTGAAGAATTTAACTGTATTCAGAATCTACGTATTGTATGTAACGAAGATATCAACGACAATGAATTGACAAGCTTATTATATGATTTAGGATTAGGTGAAGCTATTTATAAAAAAGTTTCTTTACTAAGTGGGGGAATGAAAAGAAGACTTGTCATTGGAAGAGCTTTAATATTTGACGCAGATATAGTTATTATGGATGAGCCCTTTAGGGGATTAGATAAAGAAATATATATTAAGATTGTTGAGCTAGTTAAGAAGAAAACACAGAATAAAACTCTGATTGTAGTTACCCACAGCATGGAAGAGGTAGAATTGCTGGATGCTGACATCATAATTTTGTAAAAATATTATTGTAATTTTAAAGTTCTCATGATATATTATTAGCAATTATATTTATTTATTGTTTCTTTTTGGAAGATTTTTTGCTTCATATTGTTAATTAATTAATTAACAATATGAGAATTTACCATAATTATTATCTACTTAGACAGACTAGGAGGTTAGTTTTATGAAATTTAAGTTTGATAAACAAAAAAATGAAGAAAAGATAGAGCGTTTTAAACAGATTATTCAGAATCATAAGGACAAAAAGGGTGCTCTAATGCCAGTACTTCAAGGAGCACAGGAGATATTTGGATACCTTCCTGCTGAAATTCTGCAGCTTACATCTGAAGAATTAGATGTCCCTCTTTCAGAAATTTATGGTGTAGCGACATTCTACTCTCAGTTTGCCTTCATACCTAAGGGAGAAAATGTTATAAACGTTTGTTTAGGAACTGCTTGTTACGTAAAGGGAGGACAGGAAATACTTGAAGAATTTGAAAAGCAACTTGGAATAAAAGCAGGATATACAACAGATGATATGAAGTTTTCTATCAATTCAACTAGATGTGTTGGTGACTGTAGTATGGCACCTGTAGTTATAGTCAATGATGACGTATATCCAAAACTAAAGAAAGAGCAGATCAAAGAAATTATTCTTAAGTATGGTGGTGAAGTCAAATGATTACAGTGGAAATGCTAGAAAAGATTCGTCAGGAACATAGACCAATGTTGGAAGAAAGACTTCTTAAAGAGGATAAGGTTGTCATTAAGGATGATGAGATAGTATTGAAGGGTGATTATTATAAGAAGCAATATAGAATTGCTCTAAAAAACTGCGGGATTGTCGATCCGGGAGATATTAGAGATTATATAGCTATGGATGGATATAGAGCGCTTGCCAAGATACTAAGGGGAAAACAGCCTGAGGATGTAATTGAGGATATGAAGGCTTCGAACCTTAGAGGTAGAGGAGGAGCAGGATTTCCTACCGGAAGAAAGTGGGAACAATCTTTTAAACAGGCATCTGATAAAAAGTATTTTATTTGCAATGCAGATGAAGGAGATCCTGGTGCATTTATGGATAGATCAATCCTTGAAAATGATCCTCATGCAGTGCTTGAAGGAATGACAATTGGTGGTTATGCAGTTGGTTCTAATCAAGGATTTATCTATGTAAGAGCGGAATATCCAACTGCGGTTAAATCCTTGAAAAAAGCCATAGAACAAGCTAAAGAATAT
Organism: Tissierella sp.; assembly: GCA_036844705.1. Lineage (GTDB taxonomy): Bacteria > Bacillota > Clostridia > Tissierellales > Tissierellaceae > DAIUFH01. The sequence goes on along the minus strand of DAIUFH010000009.1, from coordinate 37,152 downwards.
GGACTTTTAGGAGAGAACATTCTTGGGACAGGGTTCAATTTTGACATAGAACTAAGATTAGGTTCAGGTGCATTTGTGTGTGGAGAAGGAACTGCTCTGATGGAATCTATTGAAGGCAAGAGAGGTATGCCTAGAAAGAAACCCCCAAGAACTTCACACGTTGGATTATGGCAAAAGCCTACTATTTTAAATAATGTAGAAACCTTAGCAAACGTTCCTGTTATTATGAATAAAGGTGTAGACTGGTTCAGAAGTATTGGCACAGAAAAGTCTCCTGGAACAAAGGTGTTCGCACTTGTAGGCAAGGTGGCTAATTCAGGCTTGGTTGAAGTACCTATGGGAACAACATTAAGAGAGATAATTTATGACATTGGTGGTGGAGTACAGGATGGGAAAGTCCTTAAGGCAGTGCAAACTGGAGGCCCATCAGGTGGATGTATCCCGGCTTCACTTATTGATACACCTGTAGATTTTGAATCACTCTCCAAAATTGGTTCAATTATGGGCTCAGGTGGAATGGTAGTGATGGATGAGAATACATGCATGGTAGATATAGCAAGATTTTTCTTGGAGTTTACTGTGGATGAATCCTGTGGGAAATGTACTCCATGTAGAATTGGAAATAAAAGAATGCTAGAGATATTGACTAAAATGACTAATGGTACTGCGGAGGAAAGAGAGATTGAAGAGCTAAAAGAATTGGCTGAAATAATTGAAGATACTTCTCTATGTGGTTTAGGTCAAACATCCCCTAATCCTGTATTATCAACTATAAGATATTTTTATAATGAGTATGAAGCTCACGTAGTTGATAAGATTTGTCCTTCTGGAGTATGCAAATCTCTGCTTAGATACAATATAACGGATAATTGTATAGGATGTAGAAGATGTGTAAAGGAATGCCCTGCACATTGTATAACAGGAAAGGTAAAAGAGGTTCATGTTATAGATCAGGATAAATGTATAAAATGTGGATCATGCTATGATGTATGTCCTAAAAATGCAATTAAAATAGGATAGAGGTGAGAAAGAAAATGATTAATTTAAAGATAAATGGAAGAGATGTAGAGGTTCCTGAAGGAACAACGATACTTGAAGCGGCAAAGAAGCTTAATATTAGAATACCTACTCTTTGTCACTTGGATCTTCATGATATAAAGTTTGTAAATCAGTCTTCTTCTTGTCGTATATGTGTTGTTGAGGTTGAGGGGAAAAAAAATCTTCAGACTGCTTGCTCAACTACTGTATCGGAAGGGATGAATATAAGAACCGATTCAAGACGTGCTGTAAAAGCTAGAAGAACAGTTCTTGAATTGTTGTTATCAAACCATCCAAAGGATTGCCTTGTATGTGCGAAGAATCATGATTGTGAACTTCAAAAGCTTTCAGCAGATTTGGGAATCAGAGAAATTGTTTATGAGGGAGAAATGAATGATTTCCCTATTGACGATAGTAGTTTATCGATAGTAAGAGATCCAAATAAGTGTATCTTGTGCAAACGATGTGAAACCATGTGCAATAATGTACAAACAGTTCATGCTTTAGCTGAAATTGGTAGAGGATTTAATACAGTCATAGGTACAGCCTTTAATGCACCTATGCATGAATCAACCTGTACATTCTGTGGACAATGTCTTGCAGTATGTCCAACAGGTGCTCTAACTGAAGTAAATAAAATATCCAAGGTGTGGAAGGCTATCAACAGCGATAAGGTGGTAGTAGTTCAAACAGCACCTGCAATAAGGGTTGCCCTTGGTGAAGAATTTGGAATGGAACCTGGAACCCAAGTTACCGGAAAGATGGTAGCAGCGTTGAGGTTAATGGGCTTTGACAAGGTATTTGATACTGATTTTGCAGCTGATTTGACTATTATGGAGGAAGCTACAGAACTTATACATAGACTCCAACATGGAGGAAGGTTGCCAATTCTTACAAGTTGTTGTCCAGGATGGGTCAAATTCCTTGAGCACAATTTCCAAGATATGTTGGATATTCCATCAACATGTAAGTCTCCACATGAAATGTTTGGGACATTGGCTAAAACCTATTTAGCAGAAAAGATGGGATATAAACCTGAGGATATAGTGGTAGTATCTGTGATGCCATGTGTAGCTAAGAAATATGAAGCAGCACGACCGGAACTTGGTCATGGTGGCACAAATGCTGTAGATTATGTTATAACTACAAGAGAACTTGCTATTATGATTAAAGAATCAGGCATTGATTTTACTAATCTTCATGATGAGGAATTCGACAACCCATTAGGAGAATCTTCAGGTGCGTCTGTAATATTTGGAGCTACTGGAGGAGTTATAGAAGCTGCATTAAGAACAGCTTATGAACTCATGACAGGAGAAACTCTTGAAGATGTAGAATTCCACTCTATGAGGGGAATGGATGGTATCAAGGAAGCTAGTGTTACTATAAATGGAGAAAAGATAAATATAGCTGTATGTCATGGCCTTGGGAATGCACGAAGTATCTTGAAAAAGATACAAAGTGGAAAAGCTAATTACCATGCTATCGAGATTATGGCATGTCCAGGAGGTTGTATAGGTGGTGGTGGGCAACCATATCACCACGGGGACATTTCTATTCTTGAAAAGAGAATACAGGGTATATATAGTGAAGACAGAGGTAAGACGATTAGAAAGTCACATGAAAACCCTATGATTAAGAAGATTTATGATGAGTACATTGGAGAGCCTTATGGAGAAAAGGCTCATGAATTGCTTCATACTAGATATATACCAAGAAAAAAGATGTAAGATATTTGAACATACTTTGAGTTGTAATGACTTAAAGTATGTTTTTCAATAGTATGGATAGAATCTTTTCTGGGGTATTTGTACATGTTGCATAGAAGTTTCTCTGTCGTTTTGTTACTTTTTGTATCCTTATTGTAAACATTTCGACAAGATTTATAATTGTAATTCCCTCTTTTTTATAGTATTATGTATTGTAGCATGTAAATATTAAAGAGGTGTATGTATGAAGAAAAAGTTTATCATTGCATTTATAGCATCTTTCGTATGCTTTACAATATTATATACAACTGTATTGAGTTCACTGTTTACAGAAAAGCCAGTGGTAGCTACTGACGAAAATCCTGAAGATGAAAATAGTGTTGAAAAGATAAAAGATGATCCAAAGATTGAAAATGAAATTTTATTCCTCATGATGGGGGTAGATGCTAAAAGTGTTAAGAAATCAAAAGGAACTCGTACAGATACTTTAATGTTGACAAGAGTAAATTTTGACACAGGTGAAATAAACATACTTTCTATACCAAGAGATACTAGGTTAAGCGTTAAAGGAAATCTCGACAAGGTAAATGCTGCTCATGCATTCGGAGGTCCAGAGCTTAGTATCAAAACTATTAGTGACTTTTTAGCTATAGATTTACAGTACTATGTTAAGATAGACTATCAAATTGTTCAAGAAGTAGTAGAGAAAATCGGTGGTGTCGAAATTGATGTACCTTTAAATATGAAATATAGGGATCCCACAGCAGATCCGCCACTTAATATAAATATCAAGAAGGGTCTACAATTATTAGATGGTAAAAATGCTCATGATTTCTTGAGATGGAGACACAATAATGACTATACTGTAGGCTATCCAGATGGTGATGTAGGCAGAATCCAAGCACAGCAATATTTTGTGAAGGAATTGATTAAACAGACTTTAAAGGCAAAAAACATCTTAAAGATACCTTCTTTAATAAAGACCTATTATGAAAATGTGGAGACTAATATACCATTGAATTTGATGTTAAAGGGAGCTGCGTCTGCAGCAAAGATTGATGTAGACAATATGAAAACAGCTACTGTACCAGGAAGCGGTCAATATATTGGAAACATAAGCTACTATATCTATGATAGGGAACAAACAAATACTATAGTTGAAGAGATGTTTGGGGATTACTTATTTCAATAGTAATTTTTAAGCAAACCTTGGATTACACAACTTGGAATTTAAGTGAGGATTATCCAATCTAAAGTAGTCTTAATTTATGGTTTTCAATGGCTTATTTACTTATTAATTTTTTTGGAGTATTATATAACTAAGCTCTTATGAAAAAACATTAGAAGAGGTGTAACCATGAGAAGCATAAGAAAAAGAGAACATATAGAAAATTATTTAAAAACTTCTTATCACGGAGATACTCTTTTAGGAGATGTATTTCTTGAACATAATGCTCTTCCAAACCTAGACTTTGATGATATAGATACTTCAATTATATATTTGGGAAAGCAGATAGACTACCCGATACTGATTAATGCTATGACAGGTGGTTCTTCATTGACCCAGGAGATAAATAGAGATTTATCTACTTTAGCAAAGGAATTCAATATACCAATGGCAGTAGGCTCACAAACAATTGCTCTTGAGGAAGAAGAAGCAAAGGAATCATTTAAGATTGTAAGGGAAATTATTGGAGATGGTATAGTAATAAGCAATTTAAGTGGTCAAGCTACTGTTGAACAAGCTAGACAAGCCTTAGATTTGGTTCAGGGAGATGCTATTCAAATTCACCTTAATCCAGCACAAGAGCTTGTGATGGAAGAGGGAGACAGAAATTTTAGAGGCGTAATAGATAATATTGAAGCTATTGTCAAAAACATTGACAAGCCTATAATAGTAAAAGAAGTAGGTTTTGGTGTGTCCAGGGATGTGGCGCAAAAACTTTATAATATAGGAGTTAGAAATTTAGATATTTCAGGTTATGGAGGTACAAACTTCATTGAAATAGAGAACTTAAGAAATCCTGCTTTTGATTTTACTGAACTATATGGATGGGGTATACCTACGGCTGCATCGTTAATAAATTGCAGAAGGATGCCTGAGGATTTGAATTTAGTTGCTAGTGGTGGTATTAGAAGTGGCATGGATATAGTTAAATCCATTGTATTAGGGGCACAGATAGTTGGCATAAGTGGTGAGCTATTGGCATATTTAATTCATGGCGGATATGCAAATGCAAAAGAATATCTTGCTAATCTAATTTATAAAATTAAAATCTTAATGATATTATTGGGAAAACAAAATATAGAAGAGTTAAGAAACACTGAATATAAAATAACTGGTAAACTGAAAGATTTGATATAAGACCAGTGAATAAAGTAAACCCGAGAGGCTTGCTAATCACTTAGGATGACATACGTATTGTCATTTAGAGCGGAGGCGAAGAATCTCGGGTTTTTGTTTATTTAATAAACATTTAAGCTAAAACCGAAATTTAATAAATTATTAATAATTAGTTTATAGTTATTCAAGAACAATAATGTATTATATAGTTGTACTACATAAATGCTTAAGCTTATGGTAGTAAATTGTGCTAGGAGGTAAGAAAAATGAAATTCAACAAAAGATTAGCTACAATATGTGCTTTTATGCTTGGTGCTACGATTTTAGCGACGTCAGCTTTTGCAGATATTATGCTTGGCTCAGGATATAATAGCTTGAAGAATTCCATAAAAACAACTACGGTAAAATTAACGGATGAAGTTGATAATTTCAGTGTTGATGCTGCAATATCGTTAAAAGTTGATGACAAGGTACTTGCAGAAACAACTGCTAATGGTAAATTTGATATTGAGAATAAAGCTAAGGAATCAGTGGATAAAAGTTTAAATAAAGATGAAATTAGAGAAACTTATTCATACAGTGATGAAAGCAAGGATATATACAAAAATAATGATGGATTATTTGATGTAGTAGAAAAGCGAAAAAACAATAATGCTAACAGTAAATTAATTGAAAATCCTTTTGAGGAAGAACACGTTAAGGATGCAGAAAAGGTTCTTGATGCACTCATAGGTAGCTTACAAGATGCTATTCAAGTTGAGGAATCAGATGGAAAGAAAATGTATATGGGAAATTTATCTGAGACACAGATTCCTTCTGTTGTTAATGCCATTTCTTCCTTTGCCTTTAAATATGGGATACTTGACGAATGGAATGCAAAAAGACTAGATGTTCCATATCCTAAATCAAATATATATGTTACAGCTGCATCAGGTAGGGCGATTGAAAATGAAGATGGAATTATAGAAAGCGGTATTTTCACTGCGAACATATCTGCACAGGATAGTAAGGGCATTGAGCACATTTATTCTTTGGATTTTTCAATTGATATAAAGGATATTAACAATACTGTTGTTAAAGCTCCAAATTTAGATGGACAAAAAGTAACCTATAGCAAAGAAGAATATGAAATTGATAGTAAATACATTGGAAAATATAAAAATGATATAGTAAAAGAAGAAATTAATTCCTTTGAAAAGGTTGGCGAAAGATTCATAGAAATTACTTCTGTAAAGGATGGAAATATAAAAGGTAAATATTATGAGGTGTATAATGAAGGATATGAACCTGATAATGTAAGAGGTTTTGACTTTTATTCAAACTATGATGAGTCAAATCATTTCATAATAATCCATTATAAAAATGAAAAAGGTGAGAATAGAAGAGGAATTATCGATCGAAGAACAGGTTCACAAAATATTAACGTATCATTTGATGCTGTAATAGATGAAGATAATAGTGGTTATTCTTATTCAAATGAAGACGGGTTTGATAATACCTTTATTAGAATATTTGAATAATAACTAAGGGTGCAAAAGCTTTGGATTTTGCGCCCTAAAGCTATTTCATGACCTAACCCTGTTTTTTCCAACCGTCAGGGAGAGAAAAAAGGTTGGTAGGTCAGATGTAGCGTAATTCCAATTTGCGCGACCGAAAGGGAGCGAATAAATTGGAGATGAAGCTTGCTAAAGGAGGATGAATCTTGGATAAGGCAATTGTGATTGAAAATCTATCAAAAATGTACAAAAACAATTGGGGGATTCAGAATATTAATTTGGAAATTGATAGAGGAAAGATATTTGGATTTTTAGGTCCCAATGGTTCTGGTAAGACGACTACAATGAAAGTAATGGTAGGTCTTATGAAGGCTGATAAAGGCGATGTTAGAATAAATGGCTATAGTATTTCAAAGGAATATGAACAAGCAATGAAAAACGTTGGCTGTATTATAGAGAACGTAACCCCATTTCCCTATTTAACAGCTTATGAAAACATGAAATTGTACGGACGTTTTTATGAAGATGTTGGTGATGTACAAATTGATAAAAGCCTGGAAATTACAGGACTTATTAAATATAAAAAGGAAAAGATAAAGAATTACTCATTAGGGATGAAACAAAGACTTGGTATTGCTATGGCGATTTTATCTAGCCCTCAAATTTTAATTTTGGACGAGCCTTTGAATGGCTTAGATGTAGAGGGAATGTTTGAAATGAGAAATTTAATACTTAGATTATCGGAGCAGAACAATACAACATTTTTTATATCTAGCCATTTAATACACGATATAGAGCTTACATGCGATAAGGTTGGAATTTTATATGATGGAAAACTTTTAGGAATTGATAGTACTAAAAATATTCTAAAAAATTATTCTTCCTTGGAAAATTATTATTTAAGTGAGGTTGATTTGAATGGAGATTCTTAAGTCAGTTTACATAAATGAAATATTTAAAATCTCAAAAAGGAAAAAAATAACTGTGGCATTGATATTTTCTGCCCTATTTGTCATAGTGACAGCAATTGTAATATATTCCTTAAATAACTTTGCAGGAATACGTGTGACAGGAAGCTCAGAATTTTCAATTATGGTTCTTACGATTTTAAGCTACACTATTCTTCCACTATTTACTACATTTATTTGTATAGATATGTTTGCTGGTGAATTTGCTGATAATACCATTAAATTTACTCTCACAGGACCTGCATCAAGGTTTAAGGTATTTATGGGAAAAATCCTTGCAATTGTCACTTATTTAATTGTCAATCTACTTTTTATAATGATCTTTTCAGTTGTTGTCTCATTATTTATTAATAGAGATGTACCAAATATTTTTAAAATATTAATGTCTTATATTATGGCATTCTTGCCGATTCTTATCTTAGCATTGGCAGTTGCTTTGATTTCTAACATTACAAAAGGTACAACAAGCGCTTTTATGTTTTCTATTTTTGTATTTTTGGTCTTTAATGGATTAGGGTTGGTTTTTCCGCAAATCAGAAGCTTTCTATTTACATCTGCTTTTGATTGGTATAGATTGATTTTAGGAAGCTATATAAATTTCAGTAAGATTCTTAGAATATTTCTAATTTTGCTGGGTTACGGTATAATGTTATTTACATCAGGATATTATCTATTTGAAAAAAGAGATATTTAGGATGATTATATGAAATTAAAACAAAGATTTTTAGCACAGAACGTATTGATTCTCATAGGCACTATTGTTATTACAGCCTGTTTTAGCTTTTGCTATACTTATTTTTATAATTTATTAAATCAATCTGATGCAGTTGGAGGCTTAGGTCAAACGGCTGTTGTTTTAATGGAGAATGATAATATTTTATATAATAGTGAAGATTTTACTGCATTTCAGGTTAAAGAAATGTTGATGAATTTAAGCATTAAAAATAATGATTATGAGTATAAGGGCAATAGATACAGAATAAATGCTGAGAATTTTACAATGGAGGATGGCAGTAATTATAGAATAATAACCCTTAATCAAATTGTAAATGTTGGTCATTATTATAAATCGCTTATTATCTTTGTTTTTATAACTTTTCTAATAGTCTTTGCTATAGCCAGTATAATTGTGCAAAGGCAAAATTTGAAAAACATCATAATCCCAATTACTGAATTGAGAAAGGAAACGGAGAAGTTAAGAATAGGTGAGCTTGAAACAACAATTACAGATAAGGGGTATGGTGAAATTAGAGAACTTGGAATTGCCATCGAACAATTGCGCCTTCAGCTAAAGAATTCCATATATTATCAGCAGAGGGTTGATGAAAACAGGAAGTTTTTGATATCAAGCATATCACATGATCTTAAAACACCTGTAACATCAATAAGAGGATATATAGACGGGGTTGTGGACGGAGTTGCAGATACTGATGAAAAGAAACAATATTACTTATCAAAAGCTATCAAAAAAACAAAGATGATAAATACAATGATTGAGGATTTATTATTGTACTCCAAGCTGGATTTAAATCAAATGCCATTTGAAAAGGAAAGGGTTAATATTGTAAAGTATATGGAAGACTGTATTGAGGATAGTTCAGAAGAATTTTTAATTGAAAATAAAAGTATAATTTTTGAAAATGAACTTTCAACTGCATCTTTTGTCAATATGGATGTTGAAAAATTTAAACGAGTCATTCAGAATATCATGGATAATACTAAAAGAAACATTGAAAAACAAACAGGTCAACTTAAAATAATGTTAAGAAAAACAAATTCTTCAATTATAATAGAGTTTGAGGATAATGGCAGAGGAATTAATAAAGAAGATTTGCCACATGTATTTGAAAGGTTTTATAGAGCTGATACTGCGAGGGAGGTTAAGGGTTCAAGTGGTTTAGGTCTTGCAATTGCAAAGCAAATTGTTGAAGGTTTAGGTGGACGAATATGGGCAATTAGTGAAAATGAACAGGGTACCTCTATTATTATTTCTCTGAAAAAGGTCAAAAATGAGGAAGTGATAAAATGAAAAGGATCTTAATTATTGAAGATGATAAAAGCATATCAGAGCTTCAAAAAGACTATTTAGAAATGAGCGGATATGAGGTTAAATGTGCCTTTGATGGTAATTCTGGTATTGAGTATATCAAAAATGAAAAATTTGATTTAATTATTTTAGATTTAATGCTTCCCAAAAAGGATGGCTTTGATATATTAAAAGAGATATCCGATTCAAAACAAATACCTATACTTATTGTGTCTGCAAAATCTGATGAAATATTTAAGATTAAAGGATTAAACCTGGGAGCTGACGATTATATAACCAAGCCTTTTGGTATGGGTGAGCTGGTAGCTAGAGTGAACAGCCATATAAAAACATATGAAAGGTTTAAAAATAACTCTAAAAAGAAACTAATAACAGTTGGAGCATTATCTATTGATAAACAAGACCACAGAGTCTATGTAGGTGATAATGAAGCTTTCTTAACCCAGAAGGAGTTTGATTTACTTCTATTCTTAGCTGAAAATCCAAATAGAGTTTTTAGAAAGGAACAACTATTTGAAAAAATTTGGGGCTATGATTCTTTGTCAGATGCATCAACTATAACTGTACATATAGCAAGAATAAGAGAAAAAATTGAGACTAATCCTGAAGGGCGTCAATACGTTGAAACCGTATGGGGAGCTGGATATAGATTTAAGATATAAGTTATATTCTTTATGATTACGAGCGAAGATGAGGAATCACGGAATCCAATGTTTCAACGAGTGAAATAATTTTTTACATATTTTATAGACCTTAGACTAGAGCCAAGGTCTATATTTTATGTGTAAAGATAAACTTGCGCTATAGCAGATTTAACAATAGTTTACAATATTATTACAGTTAATCTGAAATAAGTTAATATATAAGTCATTGTGATATTATCAAATTAAGATTGAAGAATATAGGTTACGGTCTATAAAATAATGAAAGGGGATTAAAATGAAAAAAATAAGCATATTGATGATATTAGTAATATTGATAATGGCATTTATTACAACACCGACAATGGCACAGGGGAAGTTAGTTAAAATATGTGTAAACGGCATATTTTTACATTTGGATGTAGAGCCTGTTATGGACAGTGGAAGTGTCTTTGTTCCAATAAGCTTTATCTCAGAAGCATTAGGCTTTGAGGTTGATTATCTGGAAGAAAATAAAACAGTAAATATCATTAGAGAAGATAAAAACGTAGCTATTACAATTGGCTCCAATATTGCAGTAATAGATGGTAATGAAGTATCACTGGATGTAAAACCGTTTATAAAAGAAGGAAGGACTTTTGTTCCATTGAGATTTATATCTGAAGGACTTGGTGAAGATATTACATGGGATGTAAAGAATCTAATAGCTTTAATAGGAAAATACAAGGGAGAAGCATATACAGGAGATATATTTCTATATACAAATGAGGAAAATGGATATACTTTAAATTTTCCGAACTCCTGGAAGGAAGAAGCAATTATTGAAACAAAGGATGGAAATTTATATATATACGATAAAAAATCTGCCGAAAGATTTAAATCAGATGGAGTTAAAAACTTTGGCCCTGTTTTTGAAATAAGATATAGCGATTATCCTGTAAGTGCAACTGTTCCTTATGACACAAATTATATTCTGCATTATGGAAATGGCAGCTATATAGAAGCGGTATTTGATTTAGATTTTCAATATTATCCTGAGACTAAAGATTCTTATATGAAAATCTGGGATGAAGGACAAAAGGTGTTGGCATCATTTAAAAACCTTGGTGATATAAAATTAATAGATAAAGAAATTTATAAAAATGAAATTAGCGTACTAAATGATATCTTAAACAATTATGTACCTAAAGGAATATTTAATAGTGAAGAAGTTTATACTTTGAGAAAATCAGACCCTGATCACAATTTATTATATTTACGAAATATGAAAAATGAAGAAGAGGTTTTAATTAAGGTAGAAGCCGTATTTAATAAGGATCAGGAGCTTATACAATATCATTTTAAAAGCTACAGTTATGATTTAAAAGAAAACAAACTAACCCAGGATGAGGCTTTAAACCTGGCAAATGATTTTATAAAAAGATATTTTGATGAGAATATTGAGTTAATTAAAACTCCAGATTTATACCCAAGTCTTTATGAAGAGGATAAACATGAGACTTATGGAGACAAGGACTGGAAATATGTTGTTGTAATAGACTTAGAACATGGATTTGTTGAGTATTTTAGTAAATTAAACCAATCGGAAACTAAATAAAAGGAAGTGTAAATATGTCATTAGAACAAGATTCTATAGGTCATATTTAAACAAATAAAGCTGTAGTAATAGAATAAGGATAGCTTTCCTGTGAGGTAGAGTTACCCTAAATTTTAAAGAAAGGAGCGGATTATGTGAAACCAAAGATTAAGAATATAGCAGCAGCTATTTTGATATGCGGAATTTCAGCAGCAGGAGTTTTTACATATATCAATAAAGATATTATTTTTCGGCGAGGAAATCCCATTCCTTATATTATGAAGATTCTATACTTAAGCGAAGATAACCCATATATAAAGGTTTTTAAAGATAAAGAAATTTACATATCAAAAGGTAAAGGAGATTATCTTAAAGCACAAGATAGATTGATTAGATTTGTGGTAGATAAGTATGATGCAACATTCCTTGAGCAAGCTGGTAGTGGGTACATTTTTGAATCAGGTGACCAGAATATTAATCTGAATTCTGAAATTTATTTAAAGGACTATAATATTTGGGAAATATCAGATAAACAAAAAAATGAATTAGCTGACTTGATACCAATGGTAAAAATAAAGGGAGAGTTATATTTAGACACTGGAAGAGAAAGTGATATTAATGGAAGATGTGGGGTAATGGACGGAGAAATAACTTCGACAGTTGAACCTTCAGAAAAACCTATTCAAGACGATCAGTCTAATTTCGGAAGTGGATATGAATATCAGTTTGTGGATGATAATAGTATTGATATCTATATGAATGAAAAATGGATTAGATTTGAAAAAAGAGATGCGAAATAGTATAGATAATAAAAACATCGTATCAATCGTTATGCAACGATAGACAGATAATCGTCTCAAAATGAAACGATAGATGCAACGATATAGGAATCGTTGCAAAAAATATATACCTGTGCTAGAATCTAATTATAGATTTTAGGAGGTAATTGTTATGAAAATGGTGGAAAAGTTTAATCTAGAATTAAAAAAGGAGATAACTAAGACATTTTTAAAAACAGTTAGTGCATATTCAAATTATAGTGGAGGACAAATCATATTTGGAATAGACGATAATGGGAATTTGATAGGAATGGATCATGTAAAAGATGAATGCATTAAAATAGAGAATATGATAAATGATTCAATAGATCCAACTCCAAGTTTCAAAATAGAAATAAAAGAAATAAATGGAAGGATCATTATCATTTTGAATGTTATGAAAGGGCAAGATACACCTTATTATTATAAAGGCAAAGCTTATAAGAGATCGGATACCTCTACAGTAGAGGTAGATAGATTTGAATTGCGAAGATTGGCACTTGAAGGAATAAATATGGAGTATGAAGAGAGAAGAGCTTCTTCTCAGAATCTATGTTTTAATGAATTAGAATCTAAATTAAAAGAAAAAGCAGGTATAGAGAAAATAAACTTAGATATTTTAAAAACTTTAAATTTATACAATAAGGAAGGATATTATAATATTGCAGCAGAGCTACTATCTGACAATAACAATATAGACTTTTCAGGACTTGATATAGTAAAGTTTGGGAAAGATATTAATCAAATAATGTATAGGGAGACAATAAGTAAAAAATCTTTATTATCTCAATATGATAGAGCAATAGAACTTTTTGAACAATATTATATATATGAAGAGATAGAAGGATATAATAGAGTAAAAAGGGAGCTAATTCCTAAGGAAGCCTTTAGGGAATCTTTAGCCAATGCAATAGTGCATAGGGTTTGGGATATAAATTCATATATACAAATATCTATGTATCAAGATAGAATTGAAATAAAATCACCGGGCGGATTACCAGAGGGTATTTCTGAAACTGAGTATTTATATGGTAATATTTCAGTCTTACGAAATCCTATAATTGCAGGTGTGTTTTATAGGCTGGACATAATAGAGAAATTTGGTACAGGAATAACGAGAATAAATAAAGAATATGAAAGTAGTATATCTAAGCCTAATTTTGATATTAATAAAAATAGCATATGTATACGATTACCAATTATAGATATTAATAAATTAGATTTGTCAGAAGATGAAATTCTTATCCTTAATATAATTAAAGATGGGGTTGAAGTTTCAAGGAAGGAGTTAGAAGAAGAATCAGAATTTAATAAATCAAAAGTTCTTAGAATTATAAATATTCTTGTAGATAAAGATTTAATACTTAGAATAGGTAAGGGTTCTAGAACTACTTATAGTCTAAGATAACGTGGATTTAAGAAAATATAACTATATGGGTCAGACATTTGTCTGACCCATAAATTGAATATAGTAACCATCTTTAAAATCCTCCAGCGCCACCACCGCCGGCGCCACCACCGCCTCCTCCAGTGAATCCTCCACCTCCACCAAAGGAAGTAGAATTAGGGTTTGATGTTCCTGTAGATCCATAAAAGCTATTATTAAATCTATCCTCAAAGGCTGAACCACCTTTTTTGTTGATGTGCATAAAGTACCAATAGCCCCAATACATAGGATAATAATCATTTCCATAGCTTATTCTTTGCTGTTCTAATTTTTTCATATTTAAACCAAGTGCCACTGCGTATATTAGAGTTAAGTCCTTTGGAATACCTATGTCTAAATCACCATAATTATCAAATTCCTTTTTAAAGTCTCTCCAAAGTCCATATTGAATATAACCTTCATCTGATTTTCTATTCATAAGCCAAATTCCATATATGAACAATATAATAGAAACTAGAATTGCACCAATACCATATAGTCCTCCAAAGACTATACTGATGATGCCGACAATAAATATTGCAATACTAAGAATCAAAGATAATAAACCAGTGGATTTATGTTTTTTGTCGTAATAGTCCCTTGAGTCAAGCTGTTCCTTAACTAATTTAATCCATTCAGTTTGTTTTTTATTAAACTCCATCATTTTTTTAGTCCTATATTTTTCAATATCAATGGTACTCAAGCTATTGCCATCACCAATCGTGTTAAACAACCAATCCAATAAATAACTTTCATGGTCAAGAAGACTATTATCTAATAGATTTTTTCTTGTAAATAGAAATTCTTCCTTCTTACGAGATTTTTTCTTTTTTTCATTACTAATTTCTATTTCATCAATAGATATATATTCTCTTCTTGCCAGATCAAATATTGTAGCTAACAATCCTCTAGAATCTGCATATTGATTTATAAAAATATTTAACTCAGCCGGAGAAATATCCTTAGGGTTCAAACTGTCCATACTATTGTATATATCAGGATTTCTCTTGGTTAATTTTAAAAGAAAAGCGGAAACAACTGCTCCTAAAGCAATAAGAGCGATCGAGATTTTATTGAATATACCTTTATTAGTTTCTTTTCTTCTTTCTCTTTCCTCTATTCCTTTAGCATATGAAGCTTCTTCATCCAATAATTCATTTAGATCTTTATTACCTGTATTGTTGCTTAGAGGGGTATAATCCTTTGGATATAAGATTCTGGCTTCTATATATGTTCTTGTTGGTACATCATCTACTTTTAATCTTATTAAATCGGTATCTGTAAAGTTTATGGTACCATTTAATGGTCCGTGACCAAAAATTTTTATATCCTCCCTATTGAATTCAGGAAGTATTAGATTCACTGAAAAGTAGTCAATAGGAGTTTTGTTTTCATCTCCAAGATACTTATAGTATAGTTCCCCTGTGTCAGAATGCATTACAGCAACGTTTAATAGTGTATATTTAATTCTAAATGTCTTTTCTTCATCCTCAGATGGTGAAAATATCATTAAATTAATACTATTATTATCTTCTTCGGAGCTAAATACATTTCTATCTCCCTTTTTAGCATTTTGATTGAGGGTATATGGAACTTCCATTCCATCTACAATTTCAAATAGTTCAATATTTGAAATGCCATCAGTGCCTTCTAGCACTATATCCCTAAAAACTCCGTTAAATTCGTCCTTGAATACAAAGGTCAAATCTTCAGTTATTTGTAAATCTCCATTTTCCATAAGCTCAGATGCAACAATCCATTTGGAGATTGATAAGCTTTCCTCAGCGAATACATTCATAGGTAAAAGAACAAGAATAAATATTAAAGTAAAAATAATATATTTTTTCAATATAACACCTCCATACTTTAATATTATATACCCTTTTTATTGTATTAGACGAAATAAATTATATTTTGTAAGTTTTTGTCCAATGACTGTTGAAATAATTAACTTAAAAATATCTCCTGGAATAAATAAAAATGCACCCATTTTAAATACTTCAAAGAAAGAAAGCTGCATATTCATTACATGGTTTAGAATGAAATACATATATGGAAGACCAATAAGGTAGATAGCTATAGTACCAATAGACCCAGCCAAGACAATTTCCTTTAATTGTGAATTGTGAACTGTGAATCGTGAATTTTTAATTATCCTTCCCACTATATAAGCAGCAGGTATAAATCCAATCAGGAATCCAAAGCTAGGTTTTAGTACTGACTGTAGTCCACCTGAAAATTCGGCAAAAATTGGAATCCCAATCAATCCTAAAATTACGTATATGAGCTGTGATATTGCTCCCAATTTAGGCCCAAGCAATATACCGGATAGCAATACAAACAATGTCTGAAGAGTGATAGGTACCGGCCCTACCGGTATACTAATAAATGCCCCCATAGCTGTTAATGCAGTAAATAATGATACAGATGCCATTTCCCTAACGCTTATTTTCAAAATATAACCTCCTATTGTAAACCAATGGCATAAAATGAGTTTACAATTAAAACAAGCAGTTGTCAATTAATTACTATGATAAAATTATTGACAACTGTATATAGTGGGCATATACTGTATATATAGAACATGTACAGTCGTGGAGGTGCACTTAATGAGAGTTTTAATTTCAAATGCCTCAAATGAGCCAATTTATAACCAAATAAGTAATCAAATAAAAGCAGAAATAATAAAAGATGAGCTTAAGGAGGGGGAATTACTTCCTTCTATTAGAGGACTAGCGAAGGATTTACAGATATCCGTTATAACAACAAAGAGAGCTTATGAGGAGTTGGAAAAGGAAGGTTTTATTCAAACAGTTCCGGGGAAGGGTTCCTATGTCGCAGTTCATAATATAGAGTTTAAAAGAGAAAAGAAGTTAAAGATAATTGAAGAAAAATTAAGTCAGATAGTTGATGAAAGCAAGCTATTAGGATTTAGCTATGAGGAAATAAATGAGATGCTTAAAATTTTATTTGAGGAGGATTAATATGCTGGAAATAAAAAATCTTACGAAGAGATTTTATGAAGGATTTAAGATAGATAATATTTCTTTTAAATTGGAGCCTGGTTATATAATGGGATTCATTGGACCTAATGGCTCAGGGAAAAGTACTACAATAAAATTGATTATGAACCTTTTAAAAAAGGACTCAGGTGAAATTAAGATATTTAATAAGGATCATATTAAATATGAGACATAGATCCTACGATCCAACGGTAGATAGAGTTGACTTGGTAAACAACACTACATTTATAGCTAGAGTAATCATTGCAATGATTATTTCAATTTTATTATCTATATATGGATATAAAAAGAAGGAATTTTAAGGGGGGAGAAATGTGATTAATTTGATAAAAAAGGAAATTACCGTTACTATAGGTAAGTTTATAGCGGGTATTATATTAATCTTTATATTTGCGCCCATGCTTCTTTTGATAGTTGACATAAGAGCAGTTTATAGTTTGTTTATATTCATAAATCTATCTATGATAATGCTTATCTGTAACACAGACTTACTAGCTGAAGGCAATAACAATATTGATTTATTGATGATTAGCTTACCTATAGTAAAAAAGGATATAGTAAAAAGTAAATTTATTATCTATGGGATATATTCAGTTTTGTACAATATTTTGATTTTTGTTTTTTTAAGCTTTATGTGCGAGTATAGCTTTTTGGCAAAAATAGGAGGTCTCCGAAATGGTTTATCCCCTGAAATCATATTTTATTCACTTGCTTTATGTTTAATATATTTAGGAATCATTATACCTCTGTACTACTATTTAGGAGAAAAATCAAATGTTATTGGGTATGTGCTGTTTTTTTCAATTTTCGCTATTCAAAAAATAATTGATGTGCTGATTGAGAGTTCTGTAATAAGAAGCATCATAGACACAAATTCTTGGGTATTTGTATCTATGATCTTTATTACTGCTTTGATAATATATTTTATTTCACTAAGAATATCCATATCCATTTATAATAAAAAGGAATTTTAATGCTATTCTGAGCAAGCATGTTCTAAATAAATAACTGTATATCAGACTCTAATGCATCCTTTAAGTAGTCTTCGGCTGTTATTATTTCTACCTCAGGAAGAAGCTCATCCTTGTCAAAACCCATTACCTCACAGGAAAGCTTGCAGCCTCTAAGCTTCACGCCCTTATTTATGGCACCTTTAAGAAATGCCTCTAATGGTGGAGTGTCATTGTCCTCCATCATACCCTCAAGCATTTTTTTGCCAATTCCAGCAAAATTCATTTTAGATAAAGGCAGTTCATCTATTCCTCTAGGGGTCATATTGGCAAACATTTTTTCATACATAGTCTTATCCTCTTCAGATACACTTTTAGGATCTCTGACCAAAGTTAAACCCCAAAAGGCAAAAAACATCGTCACCTCCATTTCCATCTCCAATGCTGTATTAGCTAGTATAAGTCCAGCCAGAGCCTTATCGTATTCTCCACTAAACATAAGTAAACTCATTTTTTTATCCATAGAAAAACCTCCTCTAGGTAGTTTACTCTAGAGGCAGGTTTCTATACTTATCTTGATAATATGGAATATTGTATGCAATTTTTCTTAGAAGGTATATAAACAAATCTATTTCGTTAAAATTGTTATACAATCCAAAGCTTACTCTGACCATTCCAGGGAGTTTATTTTTATCAAAGGTACGATATTTCTTTATATCTTTTTTTGGTATATTCAACAACTTTTGAACATAAGGCTGTGCACAGAAGCATCCATTTCTAACGGCTATTCCACCCTCTTGGCCGAGTATATAAGCAAGTTGAGTGTGGTGAAGTTCCATTATGTTAAAAGTGATTATGGATACCTTTTTAGATATATCAAAATCGTCATAGAGTAAAATATTTGGAATATCTCTCATTTGCTCGAGAGCATATGATGTTAGTTTTCTTTCATATTCTTCTATTTTGTTCATATCTAATTGCTGGAGGGTTTTTATACTTTCTGTGAGTGCTACAACCCCCATTAAATTTGGTGTTCCTGCTTCTTCCTTATCAGGCGGATCAGCCCATACAACATCATCTGTTGAAACAAACTTGATGCTTCCTCCACCTACCGACTCTGAATAGCCTTCCATAAATATTTCCTTTGGTGCTATTAAAGCCCCAATTCCAAAAGGCGCATACATCTTATGTGCTGAAAAAGCAAGAAGATCAATATGCTCAGGACTGTCTATAGGCTTCATATCAAAAGGAGTATGTGGTATTGTCTGTGCACCATCTACGAAAATTTTTGCACCATATCTATGGCACAACTCTGCGATTTTGTGTACATCATTTATATATCCTGTTACATTTGATGCTCCTGTAACGCATACCAAACCAACCTTGCCTTTATATTTTTTGAGCATAAATTCAAGATCCTCTAAGCATAGTCTACCTTTAGAATCCACTTCAACGTATCCGGTTTTGTATTTATTTCTCCACGGTAGCATGTTGGAATGATGCTCCATGTATGTAGTCAAAACTATTTTATCCTTCATTGTATTTTGTAATCTATAAGATAGTTTATTGATACATTCAGTAGTATGTTTTAGAAATATTACAGTATGATAATTCGGGTTTCCATTCACAAAATTTAAAACAACATTTCTGCCTTCTTCATAGATATTTGATGAGATTATAGATTTATACCCAGTCCCTCTATGAACAGATGAGTAATAAGGAGAAAAGTTATTCAGCGCATTCATTACGGATTTAAAAGGAGGAGTTGTTGCTGCATTATCGAAATTGATATAGTGAACTTCATTATCATTTGAAAGTTTCACCAAACTATTTGAACCAATAATCAAATTTTCGTACATATAATCACCCTTTAACTTTTACTTTACTATATATTTTATTAACTATGATATATTTTGTGAAAAAGTTTAAAGGGGTTGTATATAAAGCCATTCTTATATTATAATGATTCTATGTGATGATGGAGGGATTAAATGGAGAATAAAAAAAGTTTATATGCAGATTTATCATTATTAATAGTGGCTATTATATGGGGTTCAGGTTTTGTCGTAACAAAAAATGCCCTAGATGTTATGAGTCCTTTTTATATTAATGGTTTTAGATTTATTATCGCAGCAGTTGCGGTGAATATAATATTTTTTAAAAGACTTAAGAAAGCTACTAAATTGGATATTAAAGCAGGAATTATTGTTGGTTTTTTTATGTTTTTAGGATTTGCTTTTCAAACGGTTGGGTTAAAATATACTACTGCAGGAGTTCAGGCATTTATAACCGCATCAAATGTTGTCATGGTTCCATTTTTGTACTGGTTTATTAGCAAGAAAAAACCTGATAATTTTGAAATGTTTGGAGCGTTCTTATGCTTTATAGGAATAGGTATCTTGAGCTTTGATCACAGTTTAGGACTAGGAATTGGTGAGTTGCTAACATTTTTATGTGCTATAGGGTTTGCGCTTCAAATAGTTGCAGTAGGATATTTTGCAAAGGATACTGATCCAATTGTATTAGCAACAGTACAATTATACTTTTCTGCAATACTTTCATTTGTAATTGCCTTTATATTTGAGCCTAGGATAACAAATATTACTCCAAGTGTTGTTTTGCCAATACTATATCTGGGATTGTTCAGTTCGGCCATCGCTTTCGTGATACAAAATGTAGCTCAGGTGTATACAACATCAACTCATGCTGCGATTATATTGAGCCTTGAGTCAGTATTCGGAAGTATATTTTCAGTCATATTATTAAACGAACCGGTTAATGCAAAATTCCTTATTGGTTGCTTTGCAATATTGATATCGGTTATAGGTAGTGAAACAAAATTTGAATTTTTAAGATTGAGAAAAAAGAACCCGTGATAGGGTTCTTTCTGATAAGGCAAGAGATTTATGGGAATATATAAGTATGATTTAATTTTGATTTTAGGGAGAGGGAATAATGAGAAAAGAGCATGTGGAATATCTAAAGGATCTTCCAATAGGTGTATATTTAGCTAATATAATGGAATATCCATTACATTGGCAGGATTCTATTGAGATTTTATTTGTGCTTAGGGGGACCATAACTTTAGGTGTAGAAACTGAAACTTATACCCTGATAGAAAAAGAAATAGAGATAATAAATCCCAATGAGGTTTACAGAATTGAATCAAAGGATGATGACAATCTAGTTCTTATACTCGACATCGACCCTAATTTTTTTGAACGCTACTATGATGATGCTAAGGATATCTTCTATTATACTAATTCATCAGATGATAACGTGCAAGAAGAGGAGAAATATTATATTCTACGTAAATTTATATCTATTCTAGTATACGAGGTCATATCAAAGCTGGATGACTATGAGGATAGTATTGAGGATAATCTTGTTGAAATGATGTATCATTTATTAAACAATTTTCATTATCTTATATATGATGAGGAAGGTCTAAAGGATGATGAATTTCAGTTAAGCAGATACCATCGAATTGTAAAATATATAAATAATAATTATATGAATAAGGTAAGTCTTCAGGATATAGCTGAAAAGGAATTTTTAAGCAGCCAATATCTTTCTTATAAATTAAAAGAAGTATTTGGGCAAGGGTTCAACGAATTTCTAAATCAGATAAGAGTTGAGGAATCTACAAAGCTTCTTTTGGATACAGATAAAAGTATCAGTGAAATATCTGAAGAGGTGGGGTTTTCCCATGTAAGATATTATAATAAGCATTTTAAACTGAACTACAACTTAAGTCCTATGCAATATAGAAAGAAGTATCAGGTAAGTGAAGCTCAACTGGAAAGCATGAAAAATATAAAATATTATGACTTAAGAGACTCACTAGATTATATCGTTCAATACATAGAGGATTATGAGAGATATAATTATGACAATCGAATAATCAAGCTTGATATTGATTTAATGAAAGAGTCTATAGCTGAACTTATAAGACCTGACCTCATCGACCTAGGGGACATATCACTTTTGCTTGAGGAAGAAAATATAAAGATATTAAAAGAGGTTCAAAATCAAATAGGATTTAAATATTGCATTATAAACAGGTTGTTTTCAGATGACATGGATATTTATAGGGGAAAAAATCATAGATTCATAAATTGGACTAGGGTAGAGAATATACTGGATTTAATCAGATCAATGAAGCTGTTTCCTGTCATAAATACTACTGGAGTTGAAAAACATATTATAGATGATTTTATACAATATTTTTCAAATGTATATGAAGTAGATACAAAAGAATGGATGGATTTTAATCTTGAGGAGTTAAAACCTTACTTTCTAAAGGAAAAGATTAGTCCACTATACGATACAATGTATATTGTGCCTTTCATATTATATAGCTATACCAATGAAAACAAGAAGATTGTGTTAAATATGATAGATGAAATTTCAAAAGAAACAGTATTGAGTAATGATACTTTCTTTGGAGGAAATGGATTGTTTACGTCCAATTATTTAAATAAGCCCTCTTTCTATGCATATAAGCTGCTATCATTATTAGGGGAGAATATAGTATATAGGGGGGAAGGCTATGTGGTAACAGAGTCTGAATTTGGATTTCAGATACTTTTGTTTAATCCACCCACTATAGATGAATCCATATTGTATGGAAAAGAGGTACAGGAGAAGTTAAGGGCAAGGAAGTACTCTTTAAATATATATAATATGGAGGGGGATTTTCAAATAACAAAATATGATTTCAATAGGAAGTTCGGTTCGGTCTATGATAAATGGATTAGTTTAGGCTCACCAGAGAGAATAGATAATGATCATTGGGAACTGCTAGACGAATATGTACATCCAAATGTTTCATTCTATTATGGTAAAAAGTCGACGGTATTTAATGTGGTGACGACGGTAGCTCCAAATGGTGCTGTGTTATTTACATTAAATAGTGTACTAAATTCATAAATATAAGGTACAATTCAAGGTTTTCAAAAAAATACATTTTTTTGAAAAGACAAATTTAGTCCATAAAAGAAGTTAATCCTGTGAATGAAATAAAATCTCCAAGATGATAAGATGTTATTATCAATTGGAGGTTTTATTATGAGTAACAACAAATTATTTGGAGAAGGGAAAATATCAAAATTACTTTTAAAGTTTTCAATTCCAATAATCTTCTCCTACCTAATATCGGAATTATATAACATGGTTGATACAATATTTATAGGCAAAGAAGTTGGTGGATCAGGCATAGGTGCTTTGGTTATGGTATTCCCCATTCAAAGGATAATAGTTGCCTTAAGTATAATGATATCAGTAGGGTCATCAACTGCGCTATCTAGAAGTAATGGAAATAGAAATTTCAATGAATCAAGAATGATATTGAAAAACGGATTTACACTATCCTATTCTATGATGATTCCTATAACAATAGCAATATTGTTGTTTGGAGACAAAATTTTAATGATGTTTGGAGCAAGTGAAAACTTACTGGGATTAGCTAAAGAATATCTGACCTATGTGATCTTTGGTAGTATATTTTTGAGTTTAACCATATATATATCAGATATATTGATAGCATTAGGAAAAAGCAAGGTTTCTATAATAAGTACGAGTATTGGAGCAGTAGCTAATATCATAATGGATTATATATTAGTAGTAGTTTTTGGGTTTGGAGTTAAGGGAGCAGCTATAGCTACAACTTTATCTCAAATTGCAGGGTTCATTTATGCGTATTATCATTATAGAAAGGTATTAAATGAGTACAATATTACACTGGGATTTGAGCTGGATAAAAATATAGTATTGCCTATTGTGTTTGTAGGATTATCTGCTTTTATTATTGAGGCTGAAGATGGAATACTTATGGCAGTATTAAATAACCTTTTAGCTTCTACAGTTGGAGATATGGGAATTATAGTATTGGGAGTAATCTCAAAAGTTTATATGTTCCTATTCATATTTTTATTTGGAATAGCTTCAGCAATGCAGCCAATAGCGGCTTATAACGTAGGAGCAAGAAATTATAAGAGACTTAAATCAGTAATGTACGAAACATCTATATTTGCATTTATTACATCCATGATTATTTGGGCTTTAATGATGATATTTACGCCACAATTAATTAGGATATTTGTAGATGATATAGAGGTTATAACTGAATCCGTAAAGGCATTTAGAATAATGATTGCAGTCTTTCCAATTATAAGTGTATATTATGTTTCTATATTTTATTTTCAAGCTAGGGGAAATGCTAAGACTTCAATTCTGATATCTATATTAAGACAAATAATAATTATGATACCAGTTTCAATTATAATGGTTAAGGGTTTTAATCTTGGAGCTATGGGTGTATGGCTATCATATCCAGTAGCGGATATATTAGCAAGTTTAGCATCATTTATGTTAATTAGAAATGAAGGTGTTGAATTAAATCTAGAGGTAAAGAGACAACAGCTTGAAAGAGAAAAAATAGCAAATAAATATGTATTACATTAGAATTTGCATTAGGTTATAAAAATAAAGATTTAATAAGGTTACTAAAGTATCTACTTTTCGTCATTATAGTGTAATGAAGAAATCGGATGATAAAGGAGAAATAGGTTTTAACCTTATTTTTTTATTGTCAAATACACCCAAAAGTGTTATGATTAATATAGATACAATAATTGCTTTAACGGAAAGTGTATTAATACGGTTTGGGAGTTGAGGATATGAATAATGATAAAAAAATAAGGTTTTTAGTTAAATCTTCTGTTCTAATTGCGATGACTACTGTAATGACCATAGCAATTAGGATTCCGACTATAGGTACAAATGGTTATCTTAATTTAGGTGATATGGTAGTATTTATGGCAGCCTTAGTATTGGGAAAATCGGGGGGATTAATAGTTGGAGGAGTAGGTTCGGCATTGGCGGATGTTTTGACTGGGTATACACATTACGCACCTATAACTTTAATAGTGAAGGGGCTAGAGGGATATATATCAGGATTGATTCTTGAAACTAAAACAGGTGAGAAGTATCCTATACTTGCAACAGTTATAGGAGGAATATTTATGGCACTAGGATATTATTTAGCAGAAATATTTATGTATGGTGCAGTTGCGGCTTTAGCAAGTATCCCGGGGAATATTGCACAAGGGTTAGTAGGCGCAGTAACAGCAGTTCTACTATATAAGGCAATAATAAAGAATAGAATAAAATTATAAAAACCTGGCTTTGTTCTGGTTTTTACTTTGATTTCGTAATAAAATGGGGTAATATAGAAATAAGAAGATAAGGGGGCGATATTTCATATGATGAAAGAAGGGCAATCAATGAATATTCAACATTTAATAGACATGCGTCGTGAATTCCATCAAATTGCTGAAACAGGGTGGCTTGAATTTGAAACAACAATAAAAATTATCGACTATCTGAAGAGTTACGGCTATGATATCAAATATGGTAAGTCTATTCATACAATAAGAATGGGACTGCCATCTATGGATGAAATGAAAAACCATGCAGATGCGATTTCTTTAGAAAGAGACTATGAAATAGAGGAAATACTTCAGGGATATACTGGAGTAGTAGCTACCCTTGATACAGGTAGGGCTGGTAAAACTATTGCAATGAGATTTGATATTGATGCAAATGGTGTGGAGGAGCTAAAGGTAGATACTCATAAACCAGCTAAGGAAGGGTTTGCATCTAAAAACAAAAATGCAATGCACGCTTGCGGGCATGATGGTCATATTACTATAGGTTTAAATATAGCAAAATGGCTTATGGATAATAAGGAGAATTTAAATGGAAGGTACATTATAATTTTTCAGCCAGCGGAGGAAGGGGTCCGAGGAGCCAAGAGTTTGGTTGGAGCTGGAGTATTAAACAGTGTAGATTATTTATTGTCAGGTCATATAGGTATGGGTGTTGAAAAGGATGAGTTAGTAGTTGGAACATTGGGTTTTCTTGCTACAACAAAATTGGATATATATTTTGACGGTGAGCCTTCTCATGCAGGTGCTAGTCCTGAATTAGGGAAGAATGCTCTTCTTGCTGCTGCCAGCTGTGCATTGAATTTGCATACTTTACCTCAATTTGGAGCGGGCATGAGTAGATTAAATGTGGGTACACTTGTGGCAGGTACAGGTCGAAACGTAGTGCCTAGCAAGGCAAAGCTTGAAATCGAAACAAGGGGTGAAAATGAAGATGTAAACGAACTCTTAAAGGAAAAAGTAAAGCATGTAATTGAAGGGAGTGCTCTTGCATTTGATGTAAAATATAGAATAGAAATAGCAGGAAGTGCACCGTCTTATCCAAAATATAATCGGGAATTTATAGATAAGATTAAAAATTATCTTGAGAAAGACTATACTATATCAGTAGGCAAAAACCTAGGTGGTTCAGAGGATGTAACATATATGATGAATGAGGTTGAAAGGCATGGTGGCAAGTCAGTTTACTTTATGTTTGGCACCAACCTTAAGGGATCTCACCATAGTAACAAATTTGATTTTGACGAAGATGTTTTACTTATGGCTTATAATGTATATAAGAAAACTATAGAAATGCTAAATAAATAATAATGCTCCCATAAGGGAGCATTATTTAACTGTTTAAATAATCCAATGATGCTGTTACCAAAGCTTTGATGCCAATAGGTATTGCATCTTCATCAACTGTTAAATTAGGATTGTGTATTGTGCACTTATCTTTATTCATGTCTGATACTATACCTAGCCAAAAGTATACAGAAGGAACCTTTTTAGTAAATTCAGAAAAGTCCTCTCCACCTGAAGCTGGTTTATCAGCAATTTTTATATTTTCTTTTCCAAATGTATCAATAAATGATGATGCTATTTTTTTTGTAAGCTCCTCATCGTTAACTGTCAGGGAATATCCTCTTACATATTCAAATTCACATTGAGCTCCAAAAGCAGTACATATATTTTCCACTATTGACTTAATTCTATTTGGCAGTAACTCTGCTAATGCAGTATCAAAAATTCTTACGGTGCCTTCCATTTTTACAGTATCAGCTATAACGTTGTATCTGTTTCCACCATGAATTGTACCTATTGAAATAACGGCACTTTCCATAGGATCTACATTTCTGCTGATTATTGTTTGTAAAGCAGTAACTATGTGAGATGCTACTACAACAGCATCTACACCACTTTGTGGTTGAGAACCATGGGAGGCAGTTCCTTTTACGGTAATAAATATTCTATCTGACTGAGCCATCATAGGACCTGGTTTCAACCCAATGGTCCCTACTGGTAGATCCCAGACATGTAGTGCAAGAGCAGCATCTACTTTTGGATTTTCTAATACTCCATCCTCAATCATATATCGTGCGCCACCAGTGGGATTCATCTCCTCTGCAGGCTGGAATACAAATTTAATATTTCCTTTTATGTCATCTTTTAACTCTGTCAATACTTTAGCGGCACCCAATAATGTTGAAGTATGGACATCATGACCACATGCATGCATTACACCAGGTGTTTTAGATTTAAAAGGTAAATCCGTTAACTCATCCAATGGAAGTGCATCCATATCTGCTCTTAGAAGAACTGTTTTACCATCTTCGTTTCCTCTCAATAAACCAACAACACCTAATTTACCTATGCCTGTTTGCACTTCAAGTCCTAATTTCTTTAATTCTTTAGCTACTAATTCAGATGTTCTGAACTCCTGCATACCCAATTCCGGATGTTCATGAATATCTCTTCTAATAGCCAAGATTTCATCTAAATGTTCTTTTATTAATTCGTCAATATCAATAGATTTTTGCAAATGTAAAACCTCCTTTTGCTACATAAATATAAATCCTCCTGGTCCTAATGGTAAACCTGTAAAGAACCAGATAATTGCAAATAGAGTCCAAATCACTATGAATGCAACTGAATATGGAATCATTAATGACAATAGGGTACCAACTCCTGCTTTCTCGTCATATTCACTTAAAAATGCAAGAACAATTGGGAAATAAGGGAATAATGGAGATATTATATTTGTTGATGAATCGCCTATTCTATATAGGAATTGAGTCCATGCTGGATGATATCCTAATAGAGTCATCATTGGAACAAATATAGGCGCTAGAATTGCCCACTTTGCAGAGCCAGAACCAATAAATAGATTTACAAATGTACATAGTAAAATGTAACCTATGAACAAGCCAATACCAGTAAATCCTAATGATGTTAGGAAGTTGGCTCCGGAAATAGCTAATACCAATCCTAAATTTGTCCAGTTAAAGTACGAAATAAACTGGCCAATTATAAAAGCAAGAACTATGAAAGAAGACATTGTTCCTATTGCTTTTGTCATTAATTTAGGAATATCTCCAGAAGATTTAATTTTGCCAATTTTGATGCCATATGGAATAGTTGTGACTAAGAACAGAAACAGGATTATAGGAATTATTCC
The DNA here is from genome assembly GCA_036844705.1 of Tissierella sp. Lineage (GTDB taxonomy): Bacteria > Bacillota > Clostridia > Tissierellales > Tissierellaceae > DAIUFH01. The sequence continues at coordinate 8,727 of DAIUFH010000009.1, read as the reverse complement.
TGACATAAATGGAGAGCCAGTTATGATAGAACCTGTATCTGGATTTCTAAGGAAACTGCTCTTAGGAATCAAAGCAATTATTAATATAGCTAGATAAATCAAAGCTGCTTTACCAGCCGCTTTGAGGCCAGCATTTTCTTCAGCAGATAATTCTTGATTTTCCATCTGTTTTGTACCTTGATACTTTCCTAACCTAGGTTCAATTACCTTGTCAGTTATATAAGTACAGATTGCAGCTAATATGAAAGTTGATATAACCATTACATAATAGTTTGCTGCAATAGGTATTTCGGGACCATTGACAATCTTTGATGATTCATTAGTAATACCAGCAAGTAATGCATCTGTACCGGCAACCAATAAATTGGCACTAAATCCTCCTGTTGTTGCAGCATATCCCAAAGCTATACCTGCTATAGGATTACGTCCTAAGGATAAAAATATCATTGCTGCAAGTGGTGGAATAATTATTATAGCTGCATCTGATGCAAGATTACCACAGATACCGATTATAGCAATTACAAATGTAACAACTTTAACTGGAGCACCAAGCATAGTTTTTTTCATTAAAGAAGACATAAATCCAACATCTTCTGCCATACCAATACCTAATGTCATAGTAAGTACAAGCCCTAGAGGAGCAAAACCAGTAAAATTCTTGACCATACTATCAAGAGCATGTACCAATCCTTCTCCAGACAGTAAATTTTTAACTACTACTACCTCTCCGTTGGTAGGGTTAGTTACAGATATACCAATCTTGTTTAAAATAAAAGAAATTATTGCAACAATTACGATGAGCCATAAAAACAGTATGAATGGATGAGGTATTTTATTACCTACTCTTTCAACCCATGCTAAAAAGCCTTTGTTTTTTTTGCTACTGCTTTCCATAAAAATCCTCCTTTTAATAAGTTATTTTAGCCAAAAAAATTTTACTTGGATCACCTCCCTGGGAAAACGTATACTTATTAATCTAATTATACATCAAATAAATAACAATAACAATATTTAATGCCTTAAATTTCCACTACATACATTATCCATATATTAAATATATACTACACAAAAAGTGAAATTATCATTTTATTTATAATAATTGTGAAATTTTAAGTATATTTGTGGTTAAAGATAAAAATATTTATTGACATTGACGTTGCGTGAAGGTATATAGTATTCTTAGGAGGTGAGAAATGGAATATACAGTGCAGAAGTTAGCTATAATAGCCGGTATAACTAGCAGAACTCTAAGATATTATGATGAGATTGGTATTCTAAAGCCTGCTAGAATCAATTCATCAGGATATCGAATATACGGTAAAGTGGAAGTTGACAGATTACAGCAGATTATGTTTTATAGAGAATTGGGTTTGAGTTTAGATACTATAATGAATATTATCATGTTGCCTGATTTTGATGAGAAGGTTGCACTTAAAGAACATCGCTTAAAACTTCTTGAAGAAAAATTCAGGGTTGAAAAATTGTTAGCCAATGTAGAAAAAACTTTGGCTTATAAGGAGGGGAAAATTGATATGGAAGATAAAGAAAAATTTGAAGGTTTAAAGGAAAAGCTTCTTAAGGAAAATGAAGAGAAATTCGGGGATGAAATTCGCGAAAAATATGGTGAGGATATAGTAAAACAATCTAACGAAAAGTTTAAAAATATGACTCAGGAAGATTTCAATAAATTAAATGAGATTGCCTCTCAGATAAAGTTTTATCTAGGGGAAGCATTTAAGCATAAGGACCCATCAAGTGAGTTGGCACAAAAGGCTGCCGGGCTACACAAGGAATGGATTACACAATGCTGGGGTACCTATGATAAAGAAGCTCACCGTGGATTAGCCCAAATGTATGTGGATGATGAAAGATTTAGAGCATATTATGATGGTGATAATGCAGGAATAGCTGAGCTGTTGAGAGATGCAATATTCATATATACTGAAAAGAAATAAAAATGGAGAATGGACTATATAGCCCATTCTCCATTTCTAAAGATTTGAATCTTTTCACCTGATTTAGTTTCTCCAACAATGGATAAGTCTTCAGAACCTATCATAAAATCTTCATGAGTAAGTGAATTGTTTACACCTGAACTTTCAAGTTCTTCCTCACTCATATTTTCTCCACCATCTATACTTGTGGGATAAGCCTTACCAAAGGCTAAATGGCAGCTGGCATTTTCATCAAAAAGGGTATTTAAAAACACTATATTTGATTGAGAAATTGGTGAGCTATGCGGTACAAGTGCTACTTCTCCTAAGTGCTTAGCACCCTCATCAATATCTAACAAATCCTTTAGTATTTCTTCCCCTACTTCTGCCTCAAAATCAACCACCTTACCGTCTTTAAATATTATTTTAAATTTATCTATCAATTTCCCCCCATAATTTAGTGGCTTGGTGCTATATACTACACCATTTACTCCATTCTTATGCGGCAATGTAAATACCTCTTCCGTTGGCATATTGGCTACAAATTTTACACCTTTGGAATTTGACTCGTCACCACCAGCCCATTTATGACCTTCTGGTAATTGAATAGTTAAATCAGTACCATTAGAAGAAGTATAGTGTAATATTTTAAACTGTTTTTCATTTAAATAATTAACCTTTTGTTCAAGGGTTCTAATATGTTTTTCCCATGCTTCAACTGGGTTATCCAAATCTATTCTGGTAGCTTTAAATATTGCATCCCAAAGCAGTTCTACAGACTTTTCTTCATCAACATCTTTAAATACTCTACTTGCCCACCCCCTAGTTGGAATAGAAATAACACACCAAGAGTTTATACTGTTCATTGTGTATTTTCTGAACTCCTTCATACCTATGCTAGAGGATTTATTTGCTGCAGCTATTTTATCAGACTCAATATTTTTTAGAAGCTCAGGATCATCCGCGTGTATTGAGATAAAACCTGCGCCCTTTTCTGCATAATCAATCATTGAATCAGCTTTCCACTTCGGGAAATTTTCAAATACTTTCATTGGTGCATTTTCATATCTTAATTTTGTTAAGGTATCATCATGCCAATTTATAAATACATCACTGGCACCATTTTCATATGCATTTTTGGCAAGTAGTCTTACGAAATCTGCTCCTTCAACAGGTGCAGAAATTACCAATGGCTGATCTTTTTGTAGATTGATACCAACTTCAATAGTAAGCTTTGCATATTCATTTAGTTTTTTTTGAAATCCATCCATACATTCACCCCATTGTTAAAATAGAATCAGTTATAGTTTACCCAAAACGGCAGTAAATGTAAATGATTAGTTAAAATTAAGTATATTGGGTATAATTAAACAGAATTTATTTATCATTTTGACAAAAATGGGAAGCTATAAAGTTATAAGATGAAGATTTAAAAAGGAGGAAGATTTATGATTTACAAAAAGTTTAATAACAAATATATAGTTAGGTTGAATGTAGGTGAAGAAATAGTTGAATCAGTAAAAAAATTTGCTCAGGAACAAAATATAAAATTTGGTACAGTAACGGGCATTGGTGCTGTAAATAAGGCAAAAATAGGCTTGTTTAATACTGAAACAAAAGAATATCAGTCTACAATCCTTGAGGAGGATATGGAGATTATATCCTTAGCTGGAAATATCACAGAAATGAATGGAGAGCCTTATATACATTTGCATATTGCCTTGGCAAATTCAGAACATAATGTGAAGGCTGGTCATTTGAATATGGCTGTCATAAGTGCTACAGGGGAGATAATTATTGAAGCTATTGATGGCTATGTTGACAGAGAATTTGATGATGATATAGGGCTCAATTTATTGAAGTTTTAGTAACATATTTTAGCTCTATGTGGTATACTAGATATGATAGCTTTCATATTTTTTCATATTTAGGTCATGAAAATATTGACAAAATGGGGGAAATATGATGTTATTATATTTGAAGTATTAGCAAAATTAGGAGGAAGGAACTAAATGGGAGACGAATCTGGGGCCCCGATATCAGGACAGTTGCTTTTAATAGGATTTCTTACACTATTAAATGCGTTTTTCGCCGCAGCGGAAATGGCGATGGTATCAGTCGATAAAAAGAAATTGAATGTAATGGCAGAGGATGGCAATAAAAAGGCAAAGATGTTATTAGCCTTATTAAAGGAGCCTTCGAAATTTTTATCTACAATTCAAGTAGGAATCACCTTTGCGGGATTTTTCTCGTCAGCATCTGCAGCTGTAGGTATATCAGGTAGATTGGGAGGATTTCTAAAGGAATTTAATGTTCCTTTTGCAGATAATATTGCCTTTATTGGCGTTACATTGATTTTGTCCTATATTACACTAGTCTTTGGAGAGCTTATTCCAAAGAGAATTGCTTTACAATATTCAGAAAAATTTTCCATGTTTTCGGTGAAATTTATTAATATTGTAGCAAAGATAATGGCGCCGTTTGTTTACTTTCTATCATTATCTACAAATACCATTATGCGTATTTTTGGAATAAAAACAGAAGGTGTTGAGGAGAAAATCACTCTTGAGGAAATACGTTCAATGGTTGAGGTAGGACAAGAACAAGGAGTCATCAATTCTGTAGAAAGAGAAATGATAGATAGTGTAATATGTTTTGATGATAAGCTTGCAGAAGAAATTATGACCGCACGTACAGAAATCTTTATGATAGATTTGGAGGATCCTATAGAGGATTACCTTGGGGAAATGATGGAACTTAAGTACTCAAGAATTCCGGTTTATGAGGGAGACGTAGATGATATCATAGGGATTCTTTATATAAAAGATTTTTTGCTTGAAGCATATAAAGTTGGCTTTACAAATGTTGATATAAAGAAAATTCTTCGACCAGCCTATTTTATACCTGAAAGAAAGAATATTACCGATTTATTTAATGAAATGCAAACTAAAAGAAAGCATATGGCTATACTAATAGATGAATATGGTGGATTTTCAGGTCTGGTGACTATGGAGGACTTAATAGAAGAAATCGTTGGTGATATAGATGATGAATATGACCATGATGAACCTGATATCAGAAAAATTGATGATGATAATTTTATTGCAAAGGGTTCAATATCTATTAAAGAATTGAATAGTAATCTTGGAACAAAATTAGATGAAGATTCTGAGGATTATGATACTCTTGGTGGACTTTTAATTGATTTAATGGGCTACATACCTGAAGATGGTGAGAAAGTTACCGTTCAATATGAAAATATTGAGTTCAATGTTGAGGAAATCAATGAAAAAAGGGTACAATTAGTACGTATAGTACTTAAAGAAATAGAACAAGATGATCAGGACGAGGATGAAGAGTAAAGATTTGTCAGGTACTATTAATATAGGTGCCTGACATTTTAGTATATAAGGTTGGTGTTTAAATGGATTTAAAATCAAGGCGTATAAAAAATGCTGTATTTTTGATAACATATGCGATCATACTAATGTATCTATTAGACAACTTATCGGGTATTGGTAATCTTCTTTGGAAATTACTTTCAATATTCTCTCCATTTATTTTTGGAGCTTCAATGGCATTTATTTTGAATGGTCCAATGATGTATATAGAAAAATTATTCTTTGGTCAGAGGAGCTTATTAAAAAATGTCAGGGATAGTATCAAACGAATAATAAGCTATTTAATTACATTGATAATATTTGTAACAACAATAATAATCATGTCTTTTATAGTAATACCTGAGTTGGTTCAGACTATTCAAGAACTTGCCTTAAAATTGCAAGCAAACTGGCAAGAATGGCAAGTATATATAGTTAAAAATCTTATAGATAATCCAGAGCTTACAACATGGATAAATAGCATTAATGTAGACTGGGTAGGTATAGAGGAGAACTTGTTATCCTTTTTTAAAAGAAGTGCTTTGGATTGGGTAAATAGTACATATTCATTTGCATCTTCATTAATGGGAAGCTTCATTACATTCATATTGGCATTTATATTTTCCATATATATATTATTTCAGAAAGAGACTCTATCTAGACAGCTTAAAAAGGCAATATTGGCATTTTTGCCTGAAAAAACTGCCCTTAGAATATTCTACATAGGTGATTTATCTAACCATGTATTTGCAAATTTTATTACAGGTCAGCTAGTTGAGGCATTAATAATAGGCGGTATGTTTTTAGTAGCTATGCTTATATTCAAATTCCCATATGCACTGATAATCAGTTTAATTATATCCATAACAGCTTTAGTACCAATGGTTGGTGCATTTATAGGATGCGGTATAGGAGCATTTCTTATATTTGTGGAAAGTCCATCCAAGGCACTTTGGTTTATAATTATGTTTTTAATTATTCAACAGATAGAGGGAAATCTTATCTATCCTCATGTAGTAGGTAAAGCTGCAGGTCTTCCGTCTATTTGGATATTGGTAGCTGTAACTGTAGGTGGAAGAATGTTGGGTGTATTAGGAATATTGTTATTTATACCGATTGGCTCAATATTATATACTTTATTTAGAGAAGCTGTTAATTACAGATTAAAAATTAAGAACATCAAAGAAGTATAAAATTTACAGGGGTGAGATTATGAAAGAAAACACAAAGCTTGTATTAGCAATTGTAGTATTTTTGCTCATAAGTTTAATCATACTTCCCAATATTATAAAAAAGAGTAGGGCAGATGTTGCCAAGGATGCCCCTGTAACAAATATAGAAGAGGAAACTGAAACTCCTACTACAATAAAAGTTTATAAACATACTACAGGTAATTTAAATCTTCGAATAGGACCAGGTACCGACTATAGTATAATACTAACTATACCAGATGGGGAGATGGTAGAGATAATGGAAAATACTGAAGGCTGGTATAAGGTAATTTATCAAGGTGAAGTTGGATATTGTTCCTCGGAATTTTTACAATAAAGAATCTTTTCATTAAACCCGAGATCCTTCGAAGGAATCATTATACTGTCCATCTCAGGATGACATTGTTGTCATTCCGAAGGCACTTCATATGTCATGATGAACGTAAGTGAAGCATCCCGGGTTTAAATTGTGAATTGGATTTGTGAACTGTGAATTGGATTTGTGAATTGTGCATTGTGAATTGAATTTGGGTATAATTTAAAAATACATATACTATTTTAAACAATAAATGGAGGGATGTTTGTGAATAATGTAATCGTATATTCGACTAGTACTTGTCCTTGGTGTACAAAGGTAAAGGAGTATTTGAATTCAAATGATATTGAATTTACAGAATATAATGTACAGACTGATAGGGAAAAGGCAATGGAAATGGTTGAAAAATCAGGACAACGTGGAGTACCAGTACTGGATATCAATGGTACAATAGTTGTTGGATTCGATAAAGAAAATATAGACAATTTATTAGGACTATAGAACATATGTAGAAGCACTCTTTAATGTGAAACCACTTAAAAACTAGTTTTAATATCTGCCATTCTGGACGTAAGTGAAGAATCTAGGGTTTAACCCGGGATTCTTCGATAGAAGATATTATAATGTCTTCCCAGGATGACAAGAATGTTTTTTGGTGGTCTACTCTTAATAGAGTGCTTTTTGCGTTTTATGGTATAATGGAGCTAGTTTGATTTAACAAGGGATGATATTATGAACAATACAATAAGAATATCCGTAAGGAACTTAGTTGAGTTTGTGCTTCGCTCAGGTGATATTGACAATAGCTTTATGTCAATGAATAGAGCTGTTGAAGGAACTCTAGCTCATCAAAAAGTACAAGCCTCATATGGACATGAGTACAAAGCTGAGGTCTATCTAAAACATGATATAGAATATGGTAAGTATACAATACTTATCGAGGGCAGAGCTGACGGAATTTTTACTAGTGAAGATGAAATTATAATTGATGAAATAAAAAGTACAACAAAGGACTTGGAATATATAGAGGAAGATTATAATCCATTGCACTGGGCTCAGGCTAAAATATATGGATATATTTATGCTACCCAAAATAACTTGGAAAAACTTAAGATTCAATTAACTTATTTTCATATTGAATCAGAAGAAACAAAAAAATTTCTAGTGACCTTTACAAAGGATGAATTAGATGAATTTTTCTTTAAAATTATAGATATGTACATAGAATGGGCTAATTTAACCTTTGATTGGGGTGAGATAAGGGATAAGACAATTAAGGAGCTAAAGTTTCCATTTGCAAGATATAGACGTGGACAGAGAGAGTTGGCAGTGGCGGCTTATACTACTATTAAAGAAGGAAAGCATATCTTTGCTCAGGCTCCCACTGGAATAGGTAAGACTATGTCCACCTTATATCCAAGCATAAAATCCATAGGAGAAGGTTTGACTAATAAAATTTTTTATCTAACTGCAAAGACAATAACTAGAGAAGTACCAAAAGCAACAATGGAGCTTTTGATAGATAAGGGGCTCAGGACAAAGGCTTTGGTAATTACTGCAAAGGATAAAATATGCACCAATGATGAAGTGAAATGTAACCCAAGGGATTGTAAGGCGGCAAAGGGTCACTTTGATCGAGTAAATGATGCAATAATGGATATATTTCATAATGAGGATTTAATGACAAGAGATATAGTTTTATCATATGCAGTAAAGCACAATGTTTGTCCCTTTGAATTTGAATTGGATGTAAGTCTTTGGTGTGATGCAATTATCTGTGATTATAATTATGTTTTTGATCCACAGGTTTATTTAAGGAGGTTTTTTGATACTGAGGGAAATAAGTATGTTTTTCTTATTGATGAAGCTCATAATTTAGTGGATAG
>DAIUFH010000008.1:0-47869 GCA_036844705.1 Tissierella sp. | reverse complement strand
ATATGGGAACTGCTCCTTTTTCAGATTGGAGTTATACACTTTTTCTAAATTTGATCTCTCCATTGTTAATGGTTGCTATGATATTTATTGTATCAAGTATTTTTAACGATAAGGAGATGAGAGCAAGAAGTATTATATTTTCATCGCCTATAACCCAAACTAAATACTATATTTTAAAATCTTTTGCCGTATTTGTTACATTTATATTGACATCATTAGTTCCGATTTCTATGAGCTTTATATATTATAAGATCATGTTTGGATATGGCGCCTTTGGGAGTTTTATAAAGCTTATATTTATATTTTTGTTTCCAACCTTTATATTCCTTTTAGGATTGAGTATGCTTTTAGGGAAAATCAATGTAAAATTAATATATGGCTTGGTAACTGTAGTATTTCTTATTGGATTTTTGAATTTAGGGGGCGATATAGTCCCCGTGTGGGCTGATATATTTGGAAACAACTTTTTTGATATATATTCTCTTTCAATGCTTATAGGAAGGGAGATGGAGGTTGTGCCTTTTAAATTGCCAAATTCATTTATTTATACGAGATTAGAGTTTATTTTATTGGGTTTGATTTTTCTATTATATATATACAAGAAGGAGGAAAAGGAATAATGTAGTTGGAGGTGAAAAGGTGGAAGATAAGTTAAAGTTATTAAAAGAAGGAAACAAACAAGCATTTGAGGAATTCGTAATTGAATATAGAGAGGAAGCCGTAAATTTTGCAGCAACTATATTAAAGGATTACCATATTGCTGAAGACATTGTACAGGATAGCTTTGCTTTTATCTATGTGTATAGGGAAAGAATTAGAGATTATAGTACTTTGAAATCCTATTTATTCTCTATTATACACAATAGGGCAGTGGACTATGTTAGAAAAAACAATAGAAACATAACTCTAGATTTAGATTCTATTTCCTCCTTTTCTCCTGAAGAACAGATATTGGATAAAGAGCGAAGAAAGAGCTTTATAAAAAGTTTTAACAGTTTAAATGAAAAGTATAAAGTAGTACTATATCTGTATGCTTTTCAGGAACTGTCTTATAAGGAAATATCGGAAATAATGGGAATGAGTTTAGCTCAAGTTAAAATAAATATTTTTCGTGGAAGAAAAAAATTAAAAACCTTATATAACGGGGAAATTAATCAATAGGAGGTGGAATAAATGGAAGGTAGAGAAGATAATCGCAAATATTTAGATGAAGTTTGGAGACGAGTTGATGTTTTAGAATACGATAAAGCTCAAATTGAAAAGGTTAAAGAAAACAAAAGAAAATTAAAGAAAATTCAGCTGCGTTGGATATTATTAATATTTGGGATGCCGATTATTTTATCATTGATATTATTTTTAAAGATTGGTATAGGAATAGTACAATTGACCATAGTAACTCTCGTTTTTTTGATTGCATCGCAGGCATATGAATATTTTTTGTTCTTAGAGGTGAAGAGGAGGATTTACTATGAATATTGAGGTAAAAGGACTTATGAAGGATTATGGAGATAAAAAGGTTTTAGATGATATAAATATCAACATAGATAAAGGCGTTCATGGGATTTTAGGACCAATTGGTGCCGGAAAGACCACATTGCTGAGAATACTATCGACCTTGATACCTAAGACTTCAGGAGAAATTTATTTTGATGGGATAAACATTGAAAACAAAAAAGAAATAAGAAAGATAATAGGCTATCTTCCTCAAGAATTTTCTTTTTATCCTAATTTTACAGTATATGAAATTTTAGATTACTTTGCTGCACTTTCTAACAAGAAACTTTCTAAAGCTGAAATATTATCTAAATTGGAAGAAGTACATTTACAAGAACTATTTAAGGTAAAGACTAAGGCGCTTTCAGGGGGAATGAAGAGAAGACTTGGAATAGCAGTAGCTATGGTAGGAGAACCGGAAGTATTGATAGTAGATGAGCCAATAATAGGACTTGATTCGGAAGAAAGTATTGAAATTAGAAAAATGTTCTCCAAAATAGGAGAGGATAGAACGGTATTGTTGTCAACTCATATTTTTGAAGATATAAGATTAAGTTGCAAGACTCTAGTAGTTTTAAACAAGGGCAAGGTTGTTTATGACGGTGCAGTTGGGAGAATGATTGCAGAAGCGAATTCTCTGACATTAGACGATGCCTATATGAAGTTTATAAGGGAGGTGTAGGCATATATGTTTAGGAAGGTTTTTTTAAAGGAACTCAAACATCAATTTACAAGCATTACTATTGTAATTTTATTAGTATCTACTTTTTTGTTTTATTATACTCAATTCGTTGGGGATTTAAAAAGAGATTGGATAAAACCTATACCACCAAGGATAGATACTAAAGTCCTCTGGGTAAAAAAAGATGATATATTAACGATTAATGATAAAGAAATAACAAGAAGTGTATATGAAAATATGAAAGTGGATTATGAACATGGTAATACTCTGAAGATTAAAGGAATCAATAGAGTATATGAAAGAATAAATGATAGTGAGAAGAGTGTTTTAAAGGATGCTATAAAAGAATTTGAAGATAAATCTTCTGATATGACTAATGAGGACTTTGACAATATTATGAAAAAAGTAGACAGAGTTTTAGGAGGGAATACAGCCTATAATGAAGAATATTATCTTTTATGTTTTGCTACGAAAGAGCCTTATGAAGTAGAGAAAAAAGAATATGAATCTATTCTTAAAGAAGATAAGATTACAAATGCCTATGCAAGACTTTTTGCTGATTACATCGGAATAGCAATAGGATTTTTCATGGTATTTGTTACAGGATTCACATTTGTTAGGGATAAAAGATATGGTTTAGATGAACTTATATATACTAGAGAGGTTTCTTCTTTTAAATATGTAGGAGGAAAGTATTTAGCTGATATACTTACAGCTTTTATTATAGTAATGCTAGTGGCAGGGCATGCTACTTGGCTATTTCATGGTTTTTCAAAGGTGACAGGGGATCCTATTTCATATATAGCTTTTTTTAAATACACAATTTTATGGATTCTGCCTACTATTACGATTGTTACGTCTTTAAGTTATGTACTTCAAATTATCTTTGATAATGGAATTATCCCTATTATTATACAATTTTTATATTGGCTGTATAGTTCAAATATACACCATAATCAGATTTCAAAATATATAATTAGATTCAATAAGATAGTTCCATATTCAGAATTTCAACTTGTAGAGCATACCATATTTACTAATAGGATTTTTTATATATTGTTATCAATAGTATTACTTTTTGCGGCGATGAAACTGTGGGATATAAAGAGAGGTGCATTAGATAAGATGAAGATACAATCGTAAATTGTGAATTATAATATGTTTTAAGGTACTTGATAAGGATTTATTTCTATTGTATAATTAAGAATGAAAATTAAATATTTGGTGAATAGGTTTATAGAATTATAATTCTATAGTAATTTAAGGAAGCAAGTGAAAATCTTGCACGGTCCCGCCGCTGTAAATAATGAGTCTTTTCTAATATGCCACTGGGAAACTGGGAAGGCAGAAAAGATGATGAGTTTAAGTCAGAATACTTTCCTGTTTATTAGCAAGAATACAACTCTACGGTAGATGGAGAAAGCTATAACTTTTGGATGGTTTTTATTACAATTGATAATAGGTAATAATTTATATTCAGCAAATTCAGCAACCGAGAATAAAAGGTTGCTGAATTTTTTTACATTCTAAAGAAAAAAAGGGGATGAAAAGTATGAAATATTATAGAATTGTATTATTTCCGTTGATTCTAATCATGACAATATCTATTGTTACAGGATGTGCAAATTCAACAAGCCTAGGAGGGCTAAGTAATACAAAACCCGCAGAAAAAGCAGATGATAGTGAATTGGCAATATCAGTACAGGGGACAAGTTATCCACTAAAAGTGAAGGATTTTCTTAAACTTGAAACAGTCATAGAAAAGAAACCTGAAAGGGTAGCTGTTTTATCTGGTACCCCTCTAAATATTTGGTATGACTTAGGAGGGAAATCCGTATGTACATCGGATGTGTCGGATAATGTAAAGCTTATTCCAGAATATAATGATGAGATAAGAAATCTTCCCAATATAGGACCTGTTTATTCTATTGATATGGAGTCCGTAATTTCTCATCAACCGGATTTAATAATAGCTCAAGTTGGCACTCAGTCAACACAAGCCAAGAAATTTAGAGATATGGGATATGATGTTGTGACTACTCATATAAGAGGATATGATGATGTCATATCGACTTATAGAGCATTTGGAAAGATATTGGAGAATGAAGAGTTAGCAGAATCAAAGATAGATGAACTGGAAAGACAGAAGGAAGAAATAGTAGCTAAGCTTCCTAATGATAAAAAATCAGTAGTAATACTGTACATAACATCCAAAACAATTGCAGTAAAACTAGACAATAGTATAGCAGGGGATGTGGCAAATATTTTGAAGCTGGATAATATTGCTTCAGATTTGCCACCAGATACTATAGGCTCGGAGACCACACCTTTAGATATAGAGTATATCGTTGAAAAAGATCCCGACTATGTACTAGTTACTAGTATGATAGGGAGCAATGAAATGGCAATAAAGTCTATTGAAGAGGAGTTTGAAAAAAACCCTGCGTGGAAAGGTGTAACAGCTATTCAAGAGGGTAGAGTTGCTCATTTGCCTCAGCAATATTTCTTATATAATGCAGGTCCATATTACAGTGAAGCTATAGAGTATATGGCTGAAATTATATACCCTGAAATATACAAAGAGGTGACTCAATAAATATGGAGGAAAGTCTTTCACTTAAAGATAGAAAAGGATTCAAAATTGGATTTATTATATTTCTTACAATACTTCTCTTTATAGCCTTTTTAGTGGGAAATATAAAAGGAACTTTACAAGTAGAGGCAAAGCGTATATTTGAAGTTATTATGACGGATGATGGAAGCCCTGAGAGAATGGTCATATGGAATATAAGGTTACCGCGGATGATATTAGCTGCCTTAGTAGGGGCAAATCTAGCGCTTTCGGGAGCTATTTTACAGGGAGTAATGAAGAACCCATTAGCTGATCCCAGTATTATAGGCATAAGCAGCGGAGCAGGACTCTTGGGAATCGTTGTATTGGTTGTATTTCCACAATATATAGGGTTAGTACCTATAGCAGCCTTTGTAGGTGCTATGGTTGCAGCTTTTTTAATATATATACTTTCATGGAAAGGTGGAATACAGACTACAAGGATAATATTAGCAGGAGTTGCTGTATCAGCACTATTTGGAGCTGGGATATCGGGAATTTTAGTTTTTTATAGTGATAGGGTTCATGGAGCATTGACCTTTATGAATGGAAGTCTATCCTCCAGAAGCTGGCCGGAAGTGTGGACTATATTGCCATATACAATTATAGGTTTTATCCTGGTTAATATATTTTCAGAAAAGTTGAATATTCTAATTTTAGGGGATGATGTTGCTAGAGGCGTTGGGTTGAATGTAGAAGCTACAAGATTAGGTTTTACTGCATTAGCAGCCTTTCTTGCTGCAAGTGCTGTAAGTGTTGTAGGACTTTTAGGTTTTGTAGGTCTTATCGTTCCCCATAGCATAAGGCTGATAATAGGAAATGATTATAAATATATGTTTCCTGCAACTGCATTGTTAGGATCTGTGCTTTTAATGTTTAGTGATACATTCGCAAGAACATTTTTAAGTCCAACAGAGATTCCAGTAGGAATAGTAATGGCTGTTGTAGGGGCGCCATTTTTTTTATTCCTATTGAGAAGGGAGTAAGCTGTTATGAAAGATATTATTTTAGAAGTAAAAGATTTAAGTGTTAACTACAAAAATAAGAATATTTTAGATGGTATAAATTTAGAAATTGAAAAGGGAAAAATATATTCTATTATAGGTCCAAATGGATGCGGGAAAACAACATTAATTCGTATGATGAGTAAAAGCTTGAAGCCTAAAAGAGGAAGGGTCTTACTTCACGGGGATGATATTTTTGAAATGAAGAGTAAAGACATAGCAAAAAGGATGGCTATTTTGAACCAAAACAACACAACTATAAGTGATATAACCGTGAGAAAATTAGTTCAATATGGTAGGTATTCATATAAAAACTGGTGGAGTGGCCTAGATAAAGAAGATGAAGATATAATAGAATGGGCAATGGAGAAAACCTTTGTTACAAGTCTAAAAAATAGACGAATAGATACCCTTTCAGGGGGAGAAAGACAAAGGGTTTGGCTTGCAATGTCCATTGCACAAAAACCGGAAATTTTATTATTGGATGAGCCTACTACTTATCTAGATATATGTCACCAATTGGAGATATTGGAATTGGTGACTAAATTGAACAAAGAAGAAGGCATAACGATAATTATGGTATTGCATGATATAAATCACGCAGTTGGATATTCAGATGAAATTATCGTTATCAATAATAAAAATATATATGCGAAAGGGGATTCATGGAGCATATTAGAAACCAAAGTAATTGAGGAAGTGTTTAATGTTAAAACTCAAACGATGATTGATAAAGAAACTAATAAGCCGATTTTTTATGCTAAAAAGGTTATTTAGGAGGTATTGAGATGAAGATTACATTTGTAACTGTATCATCTCCTGCAATAAGATGCTTGGTTGAAGCAGGAAAGGAAATAAAAGAGAAATATCCGGGAGTATTGGATTTGCATATATATTATGGAAAAGAAGATTTAAGTGAAAAAACTGGGAAAAATCTAATAGAAGATATTAAAAATAGCAACCTTGTATTTGTCGATTTGATGGGCAGTCCTTCATCCTTGATTAAATATGTATACATAGGGCTTGAAGGGTGCAATGGGCATATAATTCCCTATGGAAGTGGGGCAAAGGAGTATATGTGTTTAGGAAGCTTTACCTTTGAAAGCATGAAAAGTGAAAACAAGAAGATGGATATGTCTACTGTTGAAAAGATGAGAGGTACTGCTGAAACTCTAGGCAAAGTAATGCCAGGTAAAATGAGGGATATGAGAAACTATTCCAATATAATGAAGTATTTTAAGAAATCAGATGAATACAATATTTTAAATATGCTGTATCTTATGTTAAGGGATTATGGAAATATAAAAGATATTCCAAAGCCTCTTGAACCAAAAGAAGTGGAGGGGGCGGGTATATGCAATCCACAAAGCATGCATTTTTATGATAATTATGAAGAATATATAGAGGATTTTCCATATGATAAATTAAAACCCATTGTTGCTATGCTTTTTTATGGACATACATATCCTACGGACACATCATCCTCGGTTGCAGAAATTAAGAAAAGAATTGAGGAGTTTGCCAATGTATTGCCTATTGGAATTTCAGGTAATTTCAAAGGCAATGAGGATGAAATAAGAAATATATTATTAAAAACAACTGCAAAGCCTATAGATCTTATAGTTAATTTTATGTCTTTTAGATTAGGTGCAGGACCTATGGGAGGTGACTCTCAGGCAGCTGTAAATTTATTAGAGGAGATTGATGTTCCATATTTCCATCCATATTTTATGTCTAGAAGAACTATCAAGGAATGGAAGGATTCCATACAGGGCTGCAGTAGCTCAGAGGTGTTAATATCTGTAATGTTGCCTGAATTGGATGGATGTATTGAGACCTATCCTGTTGGTGCTATGGATGAACCAAAATATGATGAGGAATTTGACGTCATGACCGATGAGCTTAATTTAATAGATGAGAGAGTGGACAAACTTATTACCAGAATACAATCCTATATTCGCATTAGACATATGGAAAATAAAGATAAGAAAATAGCTATTATATGCTACAATTATCCTCCGGGGGAAAGCAATCTATTTGGAGGAGCTTTTTTAGATACCTTTAATTCAATAGAAAATATATTGAAAAATCTACACGAAAACAACTATGATTTAGCTCCTTTGACTAAAGAAGAACTAATGGGAAAGTTTACAGTCGGAGGTATTGTAAATTCGGGAAAATACAGCGATGCTTATGACAAGATGATAAAATATCCGGATAAAAAATATAAAAAGGATTTAGAGAATAGCTTTGATTATGATGAGATGATAAAAGAATGGGGAAATTCGCCTGGAAACATAATGGTCAGTGATAATAATGAATTTTTAATTCCTGGGATAGTTGATAGGAACATATTCATAGGTTTGCAGCCTACAAGAGGTATTCATGAAGAAATAGAAAGAGTTTATCATAATAAGACCATGCCACCTCATCATCAATATATAGCATTTTATAAATGGATTAAAGAAGAATTTAAAGCGGATGCAATTATTCATGTTGGAACCCATGGGACATTGGAGTTTTTAAAGGGTAAAGAGTGCGGCATGAGTGGGGACTGCTATCCGGATAGATTATTAACAGATATACCGCATATATATTTGTACTATTGCGGAAATCCATCAGAAGCAACTATAGCTAAAAGAAGATCTCATGCAAATCTAGTAGGTTATCAGCCTCCGGTTTTTATCCAAGGGGAATTATATGGTGATTATTCAAGATTGATGTCTTTGATAGACAATTACCATCAATCTATATTGTTGGCTCCACAGACTAGTGAAGATATATTATTGGAAATCAAAGAGCTTTCAGCAAAGCTTAATTTATCGGAAGATCTGGATGAAATCGAATCAGAATTATATAGGATGAAAAGGAGCCTTATACCAAGGGGGCTTCATACATTTGGTAAAGGATATAGTGTTGAAGAATCAAAGGAATATGCAAAAGGCATATTGAGATATAGTAGAAATGGGATTCAGAGTATAAGAGAATTAATTGCAAATTCAAAGGGTTATGATTTAGATGAACTATTGGACAAAGGTCAATATGAAATTGTGAAGGAAATTGATAATGAAGCAGAAAAAATAGTCGACTTTTATTTTGAAACTAATGAATTGGAGGAACTTTCATATATAGATAAAAAGAACATTGGTGAATATATCGATTCCTTGAATTATGGTATAAAAATTGTTGAATCCGCCAGAGAAAGTCATGAGATGGAAGGTCTCTTGAGAGTATTAGATGGAAAATATAATCCTGCGAAGCTGGCGGGAGATATATACAGACATCCTAAAATACTACCTGCCGGGTATAATCTATTTCAATTTGATCCAAGATTGGTACCTACCAAGACTGCATACAACAGAGGAGAAAAAATATGCAAAAACACTTTGGAAGTATACAAGAAAGAGAAGGGATGCTATCCATTATCCACTGCTGTCATACTTTGGGGAATGGAGACTTCAAGAACTCAAGGCGAAACATTTTCTCAGATTTTAGCTTATTTGGGAGTTAGGATGTCAGAAAAGAGCAGCACCTGGGAACCTAAATTTGACATCATTCCAGTGGAGGAATTGGGAAGACCTAGAATAGATGTGACAATAAATATGTGTGGATTTTTCAGGGATATGTTCCCAAATCTAATCGAAAGCTTAAGCGAGATATTTGAAATTCTTTGGCAATTGGATGAAAGTGATGAAGAGAACTATTTTAAAAGAAATACAAAGAGAATCTATAAAAAGTTATTAGATGAGGGTTATGAAGAGAAAGAAGCCTTAGAATTAGCTGTTTCTAGAATCTTTGGACCAAGGGGAGGCAGCTATGGTACAGGAATAACGAAGATAATAGAGACGAAGAACTGGGAGGAAGAAGAGCAAATAGGCAAGGCATATATTGATAACCTCCAATATGTATATAACAATAAATCCCGTGGAAAAAAGATAGAGGGTCTCTATGAAGAAAATTTAAAAACTGTAGATATAATCTCACAAATAAGAAGTAATCATGAATACGAAATTACGGATTTGGATCATTATTATGAATTTGTCGGTGGGTTATCAAAATCTGTGGAAATGGTAAGGGGAGAAAAGGCACAAGTATATATAACAGATACCACAGGAGATAGACTTCATAGCGAAAGCATTGAAAAGTCCATAGGGAGAGGTATAAGAACCAGAGTACTCAATCCAAAATGGATAAATGGAATGTTAGAACATCAATACCATGGAGTTCAAAAGATTGCTGATAGATTTGAAAACATCATGGGTCTTGCTGCTACTACCAATAGGGTAGAGGAATGGATTTATGAAGATGTTTATAGTTCTTATGTAGAAGATGAAGAGCTTAGAAAGAAACTAGTAGAGAACAACCCCTATGCCTATATGGATATACTTGAACATATGATGGAGTACTACAATAGAGGCTATTGGGATGCTGATGAGAAAAAGATTGAAAAGATAAAAGAGTTGTATTTGGAACTAGAGGACAATATAGAAGAAAAAATATAGGAAGGTGTAAAAATGGACAGTAATAAACTGATATATCCTTTCACTGCAATTGTAGGGCAGGAAAACATGAAGAAGGCCTTGATATTAAATATTATCAATCCAAAGCTAAATGGAGTTCTTATAAGAGGAGAAAAAGGTACAGCGAAATCTACAGCTGTTAGAGCACTAGCAAACATTATGCCGGAAAGAGAAGAAATTATGGGTTGTATTTTTTCATGTGATCCTAAAGATGATACTTTTTGGTGTGAAGATTGCAAGAAGAATACAAATAAGGATATAAAGATTAATCATAGGAAGATGAGAATAATCAATCTCCCCGTTAGTGCGACAGAGGATAGAGTAGTAGGAACTTTGGATATAGAACATGCAATAAAAAAAGGAGAAAAAAGATTTGAACCCGGTATTTTGGCTGAAGCCAATAGAAATATTTTATATGTAGATGAAGTAAATCTTTTAGATGACCATGTTGTTGATGTATTGTTAGATGCTGCTGCCATGGGTGTCAATTCCATTGAAAGAGAAGGGATTTCCTATGTACATCCATCCAGATTTGTGTTGATAGGAACTATGAACCCGGAAGAAGGGGATTTGAGACCTCAGCTGATAGATAGATTTGGGTTGGTAGTTGAAGTACTTGGCGAAAAAGATAGGGATTCTAGGGTTGAAGTGATTAAACGAAGACTTAAATTTGAAAAGGATCCAGAGATATTTATTCAAGAATACGAGGAAAGACAAAATGAATTATCGAATAAAATAGAAAATGCTAAGAAAATATTGGATAAAGTCATCTACTCTGAAAATTGTCTGAGAGTGGCGGCTGAAATAGCCATTGCTATGGGAGTTGATGGGCATAGGGCAGATATAACGTTTATGAAAACTGCGGTAACCCATGCTGCCTATAGGGGAGATACCAAAGTTAATAAAGAGGATTTATTCGTTGCAGCAAAATTAGCACTTCCACATAGAATGAGGAGAAAACCATTTGAAGAAGGAATTATTGACTTTGATAAGATAGATGAACTTATAGAAGAGGCAGTATTGTAGATGAAAGGTTTGTGGTTTAACTATGTTTAATAATTGTTTTCCTTTTTCAGCAGTATTAGGACAGGATAGAGTTAAAATGGCTTTGATACTCAATATTGTAAATCCAAATATAGGTGGTGTTCTGATAAGTGGGGAAAAGGGAACGGGGAAATCCACTGTAGTTAGGGGGCTGCCAGGTATATCCAAATCTAAAGATGTGGTTGAATTGCCATTAAATATTACAGAGGATAGGCTTGTAGGGAGTATTGATTTAAAAAAAGCTATAGTCAATGGGGAGAAAGGTTTTGAAAGAGGGATTCTATACAAGGCCCACAATCAGATATTATATATTGATGAAGTTAATTTATTGAGTGAACATATTGTCAATATTTTATTGGAAGTCATGTCAAGGGGAGTCAACGTAGTGGAACGAGAAGGAATATCATATAGCCATCCTTCTAAGTTTATATTGGTTGGATCTATGAATCCCGAGGAAGGTATTTTAAGACCCCAATTATTGGACAAATTTGGATTATATGTAGAAGCCAAGGGAGTAACTGATATAGAAAAAAGAATGAAGATTATTAAGATGTGTATGGATTATGAAAATAATCCAGTGAAATTTTCACTAAGATGGAAAGAAGAAAATAATAGGATAAAAGAAAAAATAGATTTGGCAAAGGGAATAATGCAAAATATAAAAATAGATGATGGGAGCTTAGTTTTTGCAGTAAGCCTAGCAGAAGAAGGAAATTGCGCAGGTCATAGAGGAGAAATAATATTGATTGAAACTGCCAAAGCAATCGCCGCATTAAATCAAAGAAAATCCATCACTAAAAAGGATATTGAGGAGGCTGCTTCCTTTGTATTGCCTCATCGATTGAAAGACTCTATAACTTTAGAAACTAAAGCAGAGCCTTTAGATGATAACAAAATAGAAGATATAGAAAATGACATGTCTTCAGATAATAATCATAATGAAACGATTAGCGTATATCCAAGTCTAGAATCTTCATTAGAAAAAGAAAGTGATTTGAGCAATCAAGAAGAAATAAAAGAAAGTATAGAAGATATAGTTCAGGGGAATCAACCTTTAAGCATAAATATTGATTTTACAAACCAAGTTTTAAATGAAGGTTCAGGTAAGAGATCTAAAGTAAAGACAAATAGTCAAAAAGGGAGATATATAAAATATACATTTCCAAAGGGAAAAGTTAAGGATATAGCATTTGATGCTACCCTTAGAGCTGCAGCTTCTAAGCAAAAAAATCGAGATAAAAATGGACTAGCCATATGTATAAAGCAAGAGGATTTTAGAGAAAAAGTAAGAGAAAAACAGACTGGAGCAACAATTTTGTTTGCAGTTGATGCAAGTGGTTCTATGGGAGCAAAGAGGAGGATGGGAGCTGTAAAAGGAGCAGTACTCTCCTTATTAAATGATGCATATCAGAAAAGAGACAATATTGGAATTGTAGTATTTAGAAAAGATAAGGCAGAAGTGATGTTAAACATCACAAGAAGTGTAGACTTAGCAGAAAAATGTCTTAGAAATCTTCCTACAGGAGGTAAGACACCTTTGGCAGCTGGGTTATATACTTCATATCAGATTCTTAAGACCGATAAAATAAAAAATCCTGATTCTTTACAGTATCTTATAGTTGTTTCAGATGGAAAGGCAAATATCCCATTAAAAACGAAAAATTCATTACAAGATGTTTTTGATATAGGTGAAAAGATAAGAAATGATGGAATTAAAACCATGGTCATAGACACTGAAGATAATTATATAGAATATGGATTTGCAAAGGATTTAGCAGAAAAAATGGATAGTGATTATATAAAGATTAATCGAATATCTAAAACAAATGTTGAGACGAGTGTAAAAAACTTGCTTAATATAAATAAATAAAAAGGAGAAAGAAATGAAAAAAAGTATAGCATTACTATTAGTATTTATGTTAACAATGAATGTTTTAGTAGGCTGTAGTAAGAAAAATGATGGTGAAAAAGATTTGCCGCCGGCAGACAATCAATTGGAGGAAAACATCAATCAAGATGATAATACTGGGGAAAAAACAAAATTTGAAGAACAAGATGGACTTTTAGTTTATGTTGATACAGAAAATAGCCCCTTTGAAGACTCCGGGTTGAAGATATCCATAAATGAAGATAAAAATTATGTTGAATTTGTAAAGACTGATTTAGAAGGAAAAGAAACAGTTGATTATTTTAAATTTGATTATTCAACTAATACCATGGAAAAGTATTATTACGTATCAGCCATGGGAACAGCATTTTATTATTATTTTGATTTAGAGGCAAGCGAGCTTGTAAAGGTTGAAGATGGCGACCATGAAGACAATACAGAAGGTATGAAAGAAGCAGGTAGATTTGATGGTGCAGCCGAAAAAACTAAAGACGAAGTTACTGAATTGGAAAATTACTTTAAAGAACAATATCATATGACAATAAAAGAAGCAGTGTCAGGACTTTTATAATCAGTGATAAATAAAAATATTGGAGGTAAAAAATGAAGAAGAATTTATGGCTTGTTTTATTATTATGTTTGTCTATGACATTATCTGCTTGTGGACAGAAGCAGGGGATTGAACCGGAGGTGACAGAACCGGTTACAGAAGAAAACCAACAGGAAATTCAAGAGGTCAATGAACATTATCCTGTAACAATTGAAAACTATGATGGAACCGGGGAAAGAGTGGAGCAGGTATTTGAGAAGGCACCTGAGAGAATAGTATCAAATCAGCCTCAAGCAATTCAATTGCTATTGGCTTTAGGGTTGAAAGAAAAAATAGTAGGGGCTTGCAGAAGCGTTGGAGATGTGAATGAAAAATATCTTGATGAATTTAATTCATTGAACTTTATAAGTGAAAATGATAGTCCTGCAAAGGAAGTAGTTCTGGATCAAAACCCTGATATTATAATAGGCTGGGGTTCAACCTTTGGAGAAAATACTCTTGGAAGCGTGAAGGATTGGCATGATAAGGGAATTCACACCTATCTGGTTGAAAACAGTGTAGCTGGAGAAGACAGTAGAACCCTTGATAGAATTTATAAGGATATAGAGAATCTAGGAAAGATATTTGATGTGGAAGAAAAAGCTTCAAAGATGATAGAAGATATGAAATCAAAACAAAGTAATGTGGAGGATAAAGTATCACAGATTGCAGAAGAAGATAGAGTTAAGGTACTAACTGTACAAATGGTATATGAAAATGAATTTTATGCAAGGTCAAGAAGAGATTTGACTACAGATTTAATTACTAGGGCAGGGGCTATATCTTTAGATGACGAAGGTGGAAAGCAAAGTATCGAAAATCTTATAGCTATAAATCCAGACGTATTACTTATTATAAACAGAATAGATTCACCTGCTCAAGAGAAGATAGAGGCGCTAAAGGCAAATAAATCTTTAGCTAATGTGGATGCTATAAAAGATGAGAGATTTATATCTGTTGATTATGTTGATTTCTATGGTGGGAACTACGAAACTATGAATACAGTTGAAAGATTGGCTGAGGGATTTTATCCTGATTTGTTTAAATAAATTAAATTATACATCAGTAAGGGGTATAGTATTGAAAAGAAAAAAGAAGTTTCCATTAATGATAATTTTGATAATAATGAGTTGTTTATTGATAATATCTGTTGTTTTAGCAATTACCTTTGGACCCGTGTCCATTGAAGCTAAGGAAGTTGCAAAGATTTTGTATTATAAAATATTTAATATAGAAACCACTGAAGCTCTGGAGCTGTTAAGCAGCTCCAGAGCGGATATAATTTGGAATATAAGATTGCCAAGAGTATTGATGGCTGTAGTAGTAGGTTCTGGATTGGCTCTTTCTGGGGTAACAATGCAGGCAGTAGTAAAAAATCCCCTTGCAAATCCTTATATTTTGGGAATATCCTCAGGTGCTTCATTGGGAGCTACAATGGGAATATTGCTTGGCAGCTTTCATTGGTTTGGAACATATGGGGTTTCAGTAGGATCTTTTATAGGTGCATTACTTACTTCTTTGTTCGTATTTACCATAGCTTTTTCAGGAACAGGAAGAGGAAATACTATAAAACTTCTGTTAGCAGGAATGGCAATAAATGCAATGTGTTCTGCATTTACGAACTTCATTATCTATATTGCCAAGGATGCTGAAGGCATACGTTCTGTGACTTTTTGGACTATGGGAGGACTTACTAGTGCATCATGGAGTCTTCTACCTATACCATTAGTGACAACTTTGGTAATCACAGCATTTTTCTTGACTCAATTCAGAATTTTAAACGTCCTGCTGCTTGGCGAAGAATCCGCCATGACGTTAGGTATAGATGTCACAAAGATGAGGAAGATATATCTTGTATTGACTTCATGTGTTACAGGGGTAGTTGTGGCAGCATCAGGGACAATAGGATTTGTAGGTCTTATAGTACCACATATAGTTAGGATGCTTGTAGGTTCTGACCACAAGCGAGTACTGCCTATATCCATATTAGCAGGTGGGATATTTTTAATCTGGTGTGATGTATTTGCTAGAATGATAATTCATAACAGTGAGCTTCCTATAGGAATCGTTACATCAATGATAGGAGGACCATTTTTTATCTACTTGATGCTGACAAAAAGTTATGGATTTGGGGGAGAATGATATGGATATTAGAGTGAAAGATCTATCAGTTCATATAGGGAAAAAGAATATTATTAAAGATATAAATGTTGATGTCGATAATGGAGAGTTCGTAGGGATAGTTGGACCTAATGGTAGTGGTAAATCTACATTGTTGAAATCTATTTATAGGATGCTTAAACCATCTGCAGGGATAATAGAATTAAATAATATATTGATTGAAAAACTTCCAATAAAAGAAACCGCAAAAAATCTTGGTGTAATGACCCAATCCAGTAGTTATAGTTTTGATTTTACCGTTGAAGAAATTGTGATGATGGGTCGTACTCCTCATAAGAAGCTTATGGAGCCGGATAATGATGAGGATTATGAAATTGCATATGAGTCTCTTAACAGAGTTGGTATGGAAGATTTTGCAGAAAGAAAATTCAATACATTATCTGGAGGAGAGAAGCAAAGGGTACTAATAGCACGAGCATTGACAGGGCAACCCAAAGCATTAATTCTTGATGAACCTACTAATCACCTGGATATACACTATCAAATAAGTCTGCTTGAAATAGTGAAATCTCTTAAAATAGAAATCTTTGCTGCAATGCATGATTTAAATCTGGCTGCTTATTATTGCTCCAAAATATATGTGATGAAAAATGGTAGGATTGTAAGATCAGGTAATCCCAAGGAGGTATTTACAATAGATACCTTAAGAGAGGTATTTGATGTAAATGCTGCTATAAGTGAGGATAAAACAGGAAGATTAAATATTGTATATACTGCAATATGAGGTGGTTAAGTGTGAAACAGAATTATTTTGAAGATTTAACTATTGCCATTTATCCTTCCAACCTCCTTCACAATTTTGGAGTCAATGGAAAGATATCAGGAAGTGTATATGCCTGTGGTGAGATGGAAGGTGTAATACCTATAGTTCATGGACCTATAGGTTGTGGATATCATTATAGATTTTCTGCCAGAAGAAGACATTATCCATATTTCAATTTAATATCCAGTGAATTGACAGAGGAGGACATCATATATGGAGGAGAAGATAAACTGTACAGTACCATAATTGATACTTATGAAAGATATAATCCCAAGCTTATTTTGATAATTCCTTCACCTATAAGCGATATAATTAACGATGATATAGAAGTTGTAGCTAAAAGGGCAAGAGAAAAAGGAATAAATGTAATCTCCATAAAGTCAGAGCTTTTTTCTCATAGAGACAAAAATTATGTTAGGAAACGAATGGCAGAGGTATCGAAACAGAAATTTGGTAAAGGCAAAAATATAGATTTTGATATAATGGGATGCGGATACACTGAGGCTCTATATGCTATGGTGGATAATGTGATGGTTGAGCAGAAGCCTATACAGAAATCCGTAAATATAGAAACCATTGGTTGGGGAAAACATGGCAAGCTGGTCATAGGTGAAGTGGAGGGTTTTTTGGCGAAAGCAGGAATTACAATAAACTCCCATTTTCCATCTACATCCTATGAAAATATAGTTACCCTGCCAAAAACATCCTTAAATATAGTAAGGAGGCTAAGATGGGCCAAGAAGATGAAGGAAAAGTTCGGGACTCCATACTTGCAAATCAACACCACCGGAAGATATTCTGGCTTAGATGGTATATGCAATTTTTATATGGATGTGGGAAAAGAGTTAGATATAGCTTTGGAAATGGAGGAGCTTGTTGATGAGGAATGGCGTAATGCTAAAGTACAGGTAGAGAATGATAGGGAAGAGATAAAGAGGCATAAGGTACTTGTTATTACTAGAAATCTACGATCCTTGCCTTATTTAATTAAAAAATATGTTCTTGACTATGGAGTTAATATTTCATGTTGTGCTGCAGTTCTTACAGATCAAAGCAGGAAGAATTTAAATATTGATGATAATATATTGGACAATCTTTTAAATAGAGTAAAGGATTCATTGAATATATACGCTCCTAACATAGAATTTGCATTAAATCCTGACGATGATAAGCTTTTACTTATGTCAAAGAATTGCGATGCGATTATGGGAACGGATGATTTTTATTATGAGAAGTTTGGAATTCCGGTGATAAATCCAATTCATGAAGATATATCCTTATCATTTGAATCTTATATTAGGACTGTAAAACGGATAAGGGATAAATTAGAAAATATAAAAAATAAACCGGATTTAATATTAAATTATTTTGACTTTGACAGAAATAACTATTTAATCCTAGATGATAAGAATATTAAATCTTCTAGAGAAATGTGGAATAGAATGTGGTTGAATAGGAAGGATGGTTAAATTAATGAAATGCCATGATTCATGTAGATTATTTGGAGCTTATCAAGCAATTTCAGGAATAAAAGACAATGTAGTACTACTTCATTCTGTAGTTGGATGCAATTTTGGAACAATGGGATTTCATTTGACAAGGGATATGTCAGATATGAGGCAATCATGTACGGTCGTAAGCGATAAAAACATTATATTTAATGGAGAAAGTTCTTTAAGAGAAGCTATAGATAATGCGATAGAGCTTTATGACCCCAAAAGTATTACTATAATTTCAGGATGTGTCTCCAGCATAATAGGTGATGATATAGCTGGTGTCTTATCATGCTATAAACATATCCTTCAAATTTACTATATAGAAGGAGCAGGATTTAAAGGAAAACTTGAAGGCGGATATGAAGACGCTCTTTTAGAATTGGCAAAGAATTTAGTTTTTAAAGAGGATAAATTTAATAATCCTTGTATCAATTTGCTTGGATTGAACTATGACGATTTTAAACTTGAAGAGGATATTGAAGAGATTAAACGTATATTGGGTAATAAGGTAGAGATTATTTGCGTAACGGCAGATTGTACCATTGAAGAGTTTTCAAATATGGGTAAGGCCCATCTGAATATAGTTTTTAAAAGAGGAAGAAAGTTGGCAGAGTTCCTTAAAAGCAATAATGGCATAGAATATTTAGAAATGGATTATCCCTATGGCATAAAAGGAGCAAATGATTTGTTGGATGCTGTGGGAAATTTCTTTGATATAGATTTTGAAGCTGAGAAGAACATTATGATGACACAGACATTAAAGAGAATGAAAAAGGCTTATGGATATCTTCAAAGCTTTTATGGATTGCCTATCTGTATTTTTGGACAAGAAGGCAGGGCAATTGGATTAAAAAGATTTTTAGAAGAGGAATTGGGAATGGACGTTGTCTGCTTAGGCATCAATGAGGAAGGTTTTGTTATGGAAGATTTTATTGAAAAGGTGTATGAAAGTGATGCAGCACTTGTCTTTGGTAGTTCCTTTGAAGGAGATATAGCTGATAGACTAGAAATACCTCTAATAAGATATCATTATCCTGTTTTCGATAGGATATCTATTTCCGATACGCCATATTTAGGGGGACGAGGAGCTGTGAATATCGTAGAAGATATATTGCACTATGTTGTAGATGGACGAAAAAATAAAGGAGCATTGTATAATGAAGAAGATTTGTGTTTACGGTAAGGGAGGAATAGGAAAATCAACAACAGTTGCTAATTTAGCTGCCGCCTTTGCATACAATGGATATAAAACAGCAGTTGTAGGATGTGATCCTAAGGCAGATTCTACTAGGAATCTTACGGGGAGAAGGATAGATACAGTTTTGGATATAATTAATAAAAGAAAAGATGGAGATATATTTGTTCTAGGATATAAGGATATTGTATGTATAGAAGCCGGAGGGCCAAGCCCTGGGACGGGTTGTGCTGGACGTGGTATTGTAGTAGCTTTGGAGGAAATTGATAGGGCTAAGTTGCTTAAAGACAGAGATATAGTGATCTATGATGTGCTGGGAGATGTAGTATGCGGAGGCTTTTCAGCGCCCTTAAGAGAAAATGTTGCCGATGATGTATATATAGTTACAACAAGTGATTTTATGTCTTTATATGCTGCAAACAATATTTGCAAGGGAATAGAAAAATATGCAAGAGAAGGTACTGTAAGGCTAGCGGGGATAATATACAATGGAAGAAGCAGCCTAGACAGTGAGGACATGGTATATGAGTTTGCCAATAGAATAGGTTCAAAAGTCATAGGGAAAATTCCTATGAGTGAGTATATCAGTAAAGCTGAAGTATGCAGACAAACAGTCATAGAAAAGTATCCGGGATCCGATATATCACGTGTATTTATGGAACTTGCACATGATGTTATGGAGAATAGTTTGGGTACAATTCCCGAATATTTAAGCTATGAGGAGGTAGAAAACCTATGTATGCCATACCTAAAGAATTAGAAAATCATCCTTGCTTTAACAATGATGCACACCATAAATATGGACGTATCCACTTGCCCGTGGCTAAAAGATGCAATATAAGCTGCAATTATTGTGACCGAAATTACCATTGTGTAAATCAAAGCAGACCAGGAGTTACAAGAAGAATAATAACACCTATGGAAGCTTTAAAATATTTAAAGGAGAATAATACATATTTTAATAAATTAACAGTTGCGGGAATAGCTGGACCTGGAGAGCCATTAGATAATGATGAAACTTTCCAAACATTGAAGCTTGTGAAAGATGAATTTCCTAATCTAATAAAATGTGTAAGTACAAACGGACTTCTCTTGTCGGATAAAGTCCAAGACTTAATTGAATCTGGAGTTTCTTCAATAACCCTTACACTGAATACTTTAAGAATAGATACTGCTATGAAAATATATTCTTCAACCGGAATTTCATGTAAAGGGCTTTCTCATAGAGAGTGGGCAGAGATGTTTTTATTTAAGCAAAGGCAGGGACTTATAGATACTGTTAAATCAGGGATTACAGTAAAACTCAACACTATATTTATTCCAGGGATTAATGATAATGAAATAGAGGAAATAGCTATGTTTGGTAAAGAAAATGGAGTATCTATGATGAATATAATGCCTCTGATTCCCCAAGGTAAGTTTAAAGGTGTTAAGGAACCTAATGTATTGGAAATAAATACAGCTAAAATGACTGCTGGTAAATATATAAATCAGTTAAATAGCTGTGGTAGGTGTAGAGCAGATGCAGTAGGACTTATAAAATAACACTCCATGTGTCTCTTTGAGATGCATGGAGTGTTTTCTATTTATTATTCTAATGCAAGTCTTTCATAATGTTTGTACAACGAATGGAATCTCCCTGAATATCCCTTTTTCCAAGGTTTTTGTTTTCCGCAAAAGTGAATAATTGAAGAATTATATATTATATAATCAAGATTATATTTACCATTGGACATTAATTTGTAATAATTATAATATCTAGGATCATAGTTATAAAGTATTTCATTGATAGGTTTTATGCTTTTAGAGTAAAGTGCATTAAGTATATCTTGATCAGGAAGGATTAGACTATTTTTATTTTTTTCTACAAAATCAAAGATTTCTTTTTCGTCAATTTCCTTTCTTTGAAGCTTAAGATTATAAAGAAGTACCCCGGAATTATAATATTCATCAATGCCATAGGGCTTAAGTCTTAATCTGTTGATACCATTTACTGCTGCTCTATCATGATATGCTGCTGCATAAAGACAATCGTCCATTTCAAGATTGTACAGTTTTTCAATACTGTTTATTATTAGGATATCTGGATCAAGATAAAGGATTTTATCCAAATCAGTGGGCAAAAACTTCACCGCTAATAGCCTGTAGTACATTTCTTTACTATAGTGCATAACTACAGGTGCATCACTAAAGTATTCATCCTTCACAGCTATTTCATGAAGACTATGACCTTTATCCTCTAGGATTTGATTTATATAATTCAGATCTTTATCCGTAAGGCTTGAATGCATGATATAAACATCAAATTTTTCTTTAGGATTATTTATCATAAGTGAGTTCAACATGACTCTTAATGGTTTGATGTAATTTGAATTTAAAGTAACAAGAATGTTCATTCATATATCTCCTTTTATATTGCTAATGCTAAGTTGTTTTGTATTAGTATAGTGTATCGTACTTTATATATTCATATATTCTTTTTATATGTTTTTAAGCAATAAATACACTATATCAATATAATAATTCATACATATTATTTTGTCAAAATTAAAAATTTTATGGATTAGTATAAGTGTGTAAATTGTAAGAATGAGGCGTATAATTTATATATAAGTATGGCAAATAGTATGTTATACTAAAAATACACTTAGGCAACTAATAAAAAGTAAACGGAGATAAAAAATATGGTAAAAATGCTGATTAATACATTGATATGTATAAGTATTTTATTTTTAGTGACAATATTTATAATGTATAAGAGAATTAGAAAATATAAGATTCAAAATGCTATAACAAATAATTACAATAAGTTAAAACAGGCTTATCTTGATACAAGTCGTGACATCGTTTTCCTAAAGGATGAGAATTTGAAATATATATTTGTAAATAAGAACTTTGAAAAATTTAACAATATCGAGTCATCACAAATCGTAGGATATGATGATTTTCATTTTTTGGATGCAGACGTTGCCAATATTTATAAAAAGCTTGATATAGAAGTTTTGAATAAAAAAACTATTATTGTAGATGAGTCAGAATCGGAAGGTAAGGTTCTTAAAACAACGAAGTTTCCGGTTAAGCTTTTAAATGACTATTATGGTATAGGAGCATACGTAGAGGATGTGACTGAAGATTATAACAATAAGAGAAAACTGGTGGAAATAAACCATACACTTAACAAATCGAACAATCTGCTTTCTGCTATACTTGAAAGCTCTCCTGAAATCGTAATATTTGCTTTGGATACTCACTATTGTTATCTATCGTTTAACAGCAAATATAAAGAATTGGTGAAACAAAGATGGGGAATAGATATTGACATAGGCATGAATTTATTGGATCTAATAGGTGAAGACGATTATTTTGCTGAATTTAAAGAAAATATTGATAGAGCTTTAAATGGTGAGAGCCTAAAAAAGGTTGAGTGCTATGGAGATGGCGGGCAATCTACTACTCCTATTTGGCAAAATTTTTATTCTCCAATGTATTCAAGTGATGGATATATAATTGGCTTAACATGTTTTTTACTTGATATTACTGAGCGTATAAAAGCAGAAGAAAAAATTGCCTATTTAAGTTATCATGATCCATTGACGGGGCTTTACAATAGAAGATTCCTGGAGGAAGAGCTTTTTAGATTAGATATTGAGAAAAATCTTCCTATCTCTATAATTGTAGGGGATATGAATGGATTAAAATTGACAAATGATATCTTTGGTCATGCTGTTGGAGATCAACTTTTACAAAGAGTTGCAGAAATAATCAAGATGTATTGCAGGGAAGATGACATTATTGCACGTGTTGGTGGAGATGAATTTACAATATTATTGCCAAGGACTAGAGAAGAGGAAGCAGCAAAAATTATTGAGAAGGTGAAGAATAAATTTTCTCAGGAAAGAATTAAATCAATAAGGGGCAGCATATCAATGGGATGTGGTACAAAGGAATTTTTGTATGAGGATATATTAGAAATAATGGAAAATGCTGAAAAAAGAATGTATTCTATTAAAACACTTGAGAGTAAAGAACTTAAGTCTGCTACTATTAGAACGATTATCGAAACACTACATCAAGATGACCTTAAAGAAAGGGAACATGCTAGAAGGGTTGGTTCGATATGCGAAGATATTGGCAGAGCAATGAATCTTTCTGAAATAGAAACAAGGAGACTCAAAAAAGCAGCCTATCTCCATGATATAGGGAAAGTAATACTAAATGAAAGTATATTAGATTGTGATGATCTTACAGACCAAGAAAAGAAAGAAAAAATGTTATATTCTATAACAGGTTATAGAATTTTGAATTCATTTGATGATACCCTTGATTTGGCTGAAGGAGTTCTAAACCACCATGAAAGATGGGACGGATTAGGATATCCTAAAGGTCTTAAAGGTAAGGACATACCAAAATTGGCGAGAATTATTTCAATAGTAGAAGCTTATGATGAATTGACAAATCCGTCGAATGGAAATTCTAAAAGTAAAGAAGAAGCTATTGAAATAATATCAGAACAAGCAGGTTCGAGATTTGATCCTGATATTGTTGAAATATTCATTAAGATGATAACATAATTTCAAGTTTAATTCTGTTTTTTAACGGTTTTATATTCATCATAGAGTTTGAAATATGGACAATTATCAAAGGAAAAGTTTACAAACTTCTCCATTTCATCTTGATCCAAATTCATCATGCAGATATAATAATCAAGCTCATCATCGTAATCATAGTATACACAGTTATCGCAATTAGTTTTATTGTTCATTTTTAGACCTCCAAAGGTTGTCATTATTTTAACTTGTATTTAGCGTCGTTCCAGCAAATAACATAAAAATAGATTATTTTTCTAAAGTATGATATAATCTATTATATGTCAAAATTGTATTTTTAGCTAGTTATCCTATTATAAAAGATATAGATAAAATATAATTCATCCAAACATTTGGGTGAATTTTTATTTTTTTAATAAAAAAGTAATTGACAACATACTAAAATTAGTTTAACATATTAGTATTGTCTAAAAATTAGTTTAACATTAAAGTATTGAGGTGACTATATGATTGAAACAAATGCAGCGCTGAGCCTTAAGGAAACCCAGATGAAATTATCTCAGATAATGAAGCAGAAAATAAATGAGTATGATTTAAACATGGGACTATTGCACTTAACAATATTGGTACAAAAGTATCCTGGGGCAAGTCAGAAGGATTTAGCAAGTAAAATAAAAATTACCGAGGGTGCCTTTAGTACTGCGGTAAAGAGACTAATAAATCTTGATATACTAAAACAGGAAGCATTAGAAGAGGATTTAAGGTATAATAGATTAATTGTAACACAAAGAGGAAAAGAGCTCCTAAATGACTACCAGGATTATATTATCGATGTTTACAAAGAAATCTTTATTGGTCTAGATGACGATGAACTAGCTTTATTTAATAATTATCTTCAAATAATAAATCAAAATTTAGAAAAAATAAATACTAGATACAATAGAAAAAACAAATTAGTATAGGGGGGATATATTGAAAAAATTATTACCATTTATGAAAAAATATATGTTTTATGCTGTTTTATGCCCCGTATTCATGATTTTAGAGGTATTAGCTGATATTATAATACCATATTTAATGTCTCAGATAGTGGATGTAGGTATAGCAAATCGCGATATAGAATTTATTGTAAAAATAGGAATGCTTATGATAATATCTGCTTTAGTTGCTATGATATTAGGTGTTGCTAGTGCTCATTTTGGGGCAAAGGCCGGGTATGGTTTTGCAGCTGAAATTAGACAGGAATCTTTTAGAAGAGTCCAAGATTTTTCTTTTGCAAATCTTGATGAATTTACTGTCTCCTCACTTATTACAAGACTTACCAATGACTGTAATACCATAGGTCAGGTTACGATGATGAGTCTTAGAATGGCAGTTAGAGCACCATTTATGATGATATTTGCTCTTATTATGGCAATGAGTATAAATGCTTCGTTAGTCAGGGTATTTCTCATATCCATACCAGTATTAGTAATTGCTATTGGAACAGTTTTGGTAAAATCAAGACCGCTATTTTTAGCACTTCAGACTAGGGTTGATAGGGTTAATGCAGTTATTCAGGAAAATTTAATAGGTATTAGAGTTGTAAAATCCTTCAACAGGCAAAAACATGAAGAGGAAAAATTTAAAGAACGTAATGATGATTTAAGAAACAATGCATTAAAAGCAGTCTCTTTAGTAATAACTTTATTTCCAATTTTGAATCTTGTAATTTATTCTACTATCATTGCAGTGCTATGGTTTGGGGGTAAACAGGTTACAGCTGGTAATATGGGAGGAGGAGAATTAATCTCATTTATAACATATATTACTCAGGTATTGATGTCTCTGATGATGATATCTTTCTTCTTTATGCAATTGCTTCGTGGTTCTGCATCTGTCAGTAGAATTTCAGAAATCATGGAAACAAAATCAGAAATAAAAGAAATTTCAAATCCTGAGTTGTTATTAAATGATGGTTCCATAAGATTTAAAAATGTAAGCTTTAAGTATCCTGGAAGTAAAGAAAATATACTAAGAGATATAGACTTGGAAATTAATTCAGGGGAGATAGTAGGGATTATAGGTTCTACAGGGTCTTCAAAGTCTACGCTAGTCCAACTGATTCCGAGACTATATGATGTAAGTGACGGAATGCTTAATGTTGGAGGAAGAGATGTTAAGGAATATGATATAAAGGCATTAAGGGATCAGGTAGCATTTGTTTTGCAGAAAAACACTTTATTTTCCGGTACCCTTCGTGAAAATATGAAATGGGGTAATGAAAATGCTACAGATGAAGAAATCATTCAGGCTTTGAAACACGCACAGGCTTGGGAGTTTGTTTCACAATATGATGATGGGTTAGACCATATAGTTGAACAGGGTGGAGATAATTTCTCCGGAGGACAAAAGCAAAGACTTAGTATTGCCAGAGCCCTGATGAAGTCACCTAAGGTAATTGTTTTAGACGATTCAACCAGTGCTGTTGATATGACCACAGATGCAAAGATTCAGCGTGCTTTTAAGGAAGATCTCGGAGATGTTACTACAATAATAATTGCTCAAAGAATAGCATCCATTCAACATGCTGACAAGATAGTCGTATTACATGAAGGTCAGGTTGAGGCCGTTGGAAATCATAATGAATTAATAGATATATCCCCTATATATAAGGAAATATATGAGTCACAACAGAAAGGAGTGGTTGGTGAATGAAGCAAATGAAACAACTACGTCCAAAGGATTCTAAAAGAACACTTATAAGATTATTTAGTTACTTTAAATTCAATAAGGGATTATTTTTTGGTGGTATATTTTTTATAATATTTAGTGCCGCAGCTGAAATAGGTGCCAATGGTATGTTAAGTCCTATTATTGACTCTCTTATAACGAATAGTGACAGGTCATTGTTTATCAGATATATAATGATAATGGCAATTCTTGTAGTGATTATATCATTGGGACAATATTTTGGTAAT
The DNA here is from genome assembly GCA_036844705.1 of Tissierella sp. Taxonomy (GTDB): domain Bacteria; phylum Bacillota; class Clostridia; order Tissierellales; family Tissierellaceae; genus DAIUFH01. Next base: position 20,895 of record DAIUFH010000008.1, on the reverse strand, counting down.
CTATTTATGGCAAAACTTGCCCAGAAAACAGTCCATAAAATACGTCAGGATATGTTTTCGCATATGGAAAAGTTATCAATTTCATATTTTGATACCCATGCTCATGGGGAATTGATGTCTTCATTTACGAATGACGTAGATATGCTGAACCAATCCTTAGAGCAAAGTGTGTCACAGATTATAATCTCAGTGGTAACAGTAATAGGCTCTTTTGCTATGATGATATATTTAAGCCCTATTTTGACTATTGCAGTCGTATTGATGCTATTTGTAATGTTTGGTGCAGTAAGTATTATTGGAAAGAAATCAGCCAAAAACTTTCGTAATCAGCAGTCAGCTTTGGCTGGTATGAATGGTTATATCGAAGAAATGATGTCGGGACAGAAGGTTGTTAAAGTATTTAATTATGAGAAAAGAGCTATTGAAGATTTCAATAAGAGAAATGAGGAGCTTCGTCAGGCAAGTACATTGGCTTCAACATATGGTGTAATGCTAATGCCTGTTATGGGTAGTTTATCCTATGTACTATATGCTCTTGTATCCATGCTAGGATCTTATCTTGTATTGCTAAATAAGATGAGTGTAGGAAATATTGCTGCCTACCTTCAATTTACAAGGAGCGTATCAAGACCTATTACACAGGTATCCAATCAACTAAACACTCTCTTTGCAGCTTTAGCTGGAGCTGAAAGAATCTTCAGTATAATTGATGAGGAAATTGAGATTGATATTGGTGATGTAAGATTGGAGAATGATTGTAACGGTAAAGGAAACAAATGCTGGAAAATTCCAAGGGATAATGGAGAATTTGATCTAGTTCCACTTAATGGATATATAACCTTCAAAGATGTTAACTTCGGTTATGTACCTGGACAAAGGGTATTGCATGATGTGAACCTTTATGCAAAACCAAGTCAAAAAATTGCTTTTGTAGGTTCAACAGGAGCTGGCAAAACTACTATCACTAATCTTATAAACAGATTTTATGAAATAGATGATGGAGAAATCTTATATGATGGAATAGATATCAAGCGAATAAATAAATATGACTTAAGAAGCACAATGAGTATAGTTCTTCAGGATGTCCATCTATTTGAAGGAACTATAGCTGATAATATAAGATATGGAAGGCTTGATGCAACAGATGAGGAAGTAAAGGAAGCTGCTAAGCTTGCAAATGCACATTATTTCATCAAGCATTTACCTCAGGGATATGATACTGTGCTTACAGCAGATGGACAAAACCTATCACAGGGAGAAAGACAGCTTTTATCAATTGCAAGAGCAGCTGTAGCAGATCCGACTATTTTGATACTTGATGAAGCTACATCATCTGTAGATACAAGAACAGAAAAGCTTATAGCAGAAGGCATGGATAAGTTGATGTCAGGAAGAACGACCTTTGTTATAGCTCATAGACTTTCTACAGTTCGTGATTCCAATGCTATTATGGTATTGGAACATGGAGAAATCATAGAAAGAGGAGACCATGATGAATTGATGGCAATGAAAGGTCGTTACTATAATCTAAATACTGGAGCTATTGAATTAGATTAGCTAATAAAATCCCCCACATTTGTGAGGGATTTTAGTTTTATATTAATTCTTAATCTTGATTAAGATATCTGTACTTATCTTCAAGTGGTTCGATAGAGCTAATTATGCAACTGCCCATACAAACTTCTTCGTTATATAGTACGGCTATCTGACCAGGGGTCACAGCTTTAACAGGGTAATCATAAATTATATGAAGATTTCCGTTATCCAGCATATGTACAGTTACATCTATATCAGCCTGTCTATATCTGAATTTTGCTGTACATTTCATTGGAAATTTAGGAGCTTTACCTAATATCCAGGAAGGATTTTCTCCAATTAGTGAAGTGGAAAATAATGCCGGATGATTCTCACCCTGTGCTACATATACAATATTATTTTTTAGACTCTTTCCCGCAACAAACCAAGGCTCACCGGAGCCTACCCCACCTATACCAATTCCCTTTCTCTGGCCCAATGTATAATGAATAAGTCCAGTATGCCTACCTACTTTTTTACCTTCTACATCCAATAAATTTCCTTCAGTTGCCAAAAGATATTTATCTAGAAATTCATCAAAATTTCTTTCGCCTATAAAACATATACCCGTTGAATCCTTTTTAGAAGCAGTATAGAGTCCATGTTCTCTGGCTAACTCTCTAACTCTTGGTTTATCTAAATTACCTATAGGAAAAATTGTTTTTGCAAGAGCTTTTTGACCTATCCTTGAAAGAAAATAGCTTTGATCTTTATTTCTATCCTTACCTCTCAGTAGGTAATATTCGCCATTTCGCTTCTCTACTTGAGCATAATGACCCATGGCTATATAATCACCATCAAGTTTCATTGCATAATCAAGAAATGAATTGAATTTAATCTCTTGATTACACATTACATCTGGATTTGGAGTTCTACCGTTTTTATATTCTTCTAAGAAGTAGGTAAATACTCTATCCCAGTATTCCTTCTCAAAATTTATTGTATAATAAGGGATATATAACTGATTAGCTACCCTTCTGGCATCATCTGAATCCTCGGTAGCAGTACATACACCATCTTCATCCTTTTCATCCCAGTTTTTCATAAACAGTCCAACGACATCGTAACCTGCTTGTTTAAGTAATAAGGCTGATACAGATGAATCTACTCCTCCGCTCATGCCTAATATTACTCTTTTTGACATAGTTTCACCTTCTTTAAAATATACTATAGCGTTATCTTATCATACTTACCATATTATTTACCAGAAATTTTAAAAATTATTATACTAACAAGGTTGACAAGCATCATTATTAATGTTATCATGAAACAAATCAAAACTTAATAAAAATCCTCATCCTTTGGGTGAGGTAGAGGCGCGATTGATATGAGTAACTATAGGGAGGCTGGAAACCGTTGAATTATAGTAAAAGGAAATATCGCCGAAGCTTCAGATACCAAAGTCTGTTGCTGGGACTATATCGAAAAGGTATAGGACTGTCATCATAGTATTAGCTCGGTACTTTGATGTTGTGCTATCTCACAATGAGCAAGAAAGGAGAGAGGATTGTCGTAGCTTGCTATATGCATATTAGCACCTGACGATTCGTTAGGTGTATTTTATTTATTCAAATTTATTTAAGGTAGTTTGACATAGTATTATAAATTTTGTAATTGATATAAGGAGAGATTGAAATGAAAAGAAGATTATCGTTAGTTCTAGTATCATTGATGTTAATAAGTACATTGCTTACAGCTTGTTCATCACAACCTAAGTCAGATGTGCCAGCGTCATCTGAAACACCAGCACCTTCGGGAAAAGATACATTTGTAATAGGTCTCGAAGCAGGATATGCACCATTTAACTGGACTCAAATGGATGATTCAAACGGTGGTGTAGCGATGCAAGATAGTGCCGAATATGCCGGAGGATATGATGTAGAAATAGCAAAAAGAATTGCTGAAGGATTAGGTAAAGAATTAGTAATAGTTAAAACCGAATGGGATGGTCTCCTACCAGCATTGACATCAGGTATGATTGATGCAATAATCGCTGGAATGTCACCTACTGCAGAGAGAGCAGAATCAATTGATTTTACCGATAATTATTATAAATCTGATTTAGTTATGGTAGTAAAGAAAGGCGGAGCATATGAAAATGCCAGTTCAATTAAAGATTTCAAGGGAGCAAAAATCACAGCACAATTAAATACTTTCCACTATTCTGTAATTGACCAAATAGAAGGTGTAAAAAAGGAAACTGCAATGGATAATTTTCCGGCTATGAGAGTTGCTTTGGAGACTGGAATTATTGATGGTTATGTATCTGAAAGACCAGAAGCAGTAAGTGCATCATCTGCAAATCATAATTTTGCCTTTGTAGAATTTGAAGATGGTTTTGAAACATCAGATGATGATACAGCTATAGCGGTAGGCTTACAAAAAGGTAGTGAATTAGTCGAAAAGATAAATGAAGTGTTAAGTGGAATTTCTGAAGAAGAACGTCAAAGTATTATGGATGCAGCAATTCAAAATCAACCAGCTGCTCAATAGTAAATTGAAACTGGCTATTCCTAATATAGCCAGTTTTAACATGTAACGAGGAGGGTATTAAGGTGAGCTTTGATACAATAGTAAGCATATTTATAAAAAATTGGCCAATGTTTTTAAGAGGAGCAGGTACGACTATCCTCATATCTATCATTGGTACAATAATAGGATTAATAATAGGACTAATAATCGGTATCGTCCGTACAATTCCATTGCCAAACAAAGGTATTAAAAGAATAACGCTAATTGTTGCCAATAAAATCCTTTCTATTTACATTGAGTTTTTCCGAGGAACACCAATGATAGTTCAGGCGATGGTAATTTTCTACGGTACAGCACAGGCCTTTGGAATACAAATGAATAGAGTATTTGCTGCTTTGCTGATAGTTTCTATCAATACCGGGGCATATATGTCAGAGATAGTACGTGGGGGAATTGTATCTATCGATAATGGGCAATTTGAAGCTGCACAGGCAATTGGCATGAACCATATGCAAACTATGATGAATGTTATTTTGCCACAGGTAATAAGAAATATTCTACCTGCCACAGGCAATGAGTTTGTCATCAATGTAAAGGATACATCAGTATTAAATGTAATATCAGTTACAGAATTATTCTTTCAAACCAAATCAATTGCAGGGGCAACCTTCAAGTTTTTCGAACCATATTTTATTGCAAGTATTATTTACTTAATAATGACGATAACCATTACAAGAATATTACGTTATATTGAAAGAAAGATGGATGGACCTGCGGACTTTATAATGGCAGGAAATCAAATGCAGGTACAATCACCTGATAGTATTGCATACAAAAGTCATACAAACAATAGAAAATTATAAGGGGGAGAACTATGGAAAAGGTAGTCGATATTCAACACTTGAGTAAAACATTTGGTACTCATGAGGTTTTAAGAGATATAGACTTTTCGGTTAAAAAAGGCGAAGTAGTAACTATTATTGGTTCGTCTGGTTCAGGTAAATCAACTCTCCTTCGTTGTATAAATTTATTAGAGAAGCCAAGCAGCGGTCAAATAATATATAATGGTGAAGATATACTAGACGATGAACATGATATATATGAATATAGAACTAAATTAGGTATGGTATTTCAACAATTTAATTTGTTTAACAATCATGATGTTTTAAGCAATTGTACGGTAGGACAGATAAAGGTATTGAAAAGAAGCAAGGAAGAAGCAGAAAAAATTGCTATGAAATATTTACAGGTTGTAGGCATGGACAATTATATAAATGCAAAACCAAGGCAACTATCAGGTGGTCAGAAACAAAGAGTTGCTATAGCAAGAGCACTTTCTATGGAACCCGATGTTATGTTATTTGATGAACCAACATCAGCATTGGATCCGGAAATGGTTGGAGAGGTACTTAAGGTTATGAAGGATTTAGCAGAAAGTGGACTTACAATGCTTGTAGTAACTCATGAAATGGGATTTGCAAAGGAAGTATCTGATAGGGTAGTATTTATGGATCAGGGAGTAATAGCGGAAGAGGGAACTCCTGAACAAATTTTCAATAACCCTGTTCAGGAAAGAACTAGAGAATTTTTAAAGAGAATAATAAACAAAGAATAAACCTTTTTTAACTTGACAAATATTTTGTCTAGTAGTATTGTAAATAGAAATAGTAATAAACCAGTGAAAAAGAATAGTAGACATTTAGGTACTATATCAAAGAGAACTGCAGGAGGTGTGATTGCAGTATATAGAAAAATGTTGAATGGACTTTTGAGGGCAGCCCGAAATGTAAAGAGTAGGAGCTGACGGGATCGTACCTGTTATAAATACGGCGCATATGATAGTATGTGGCAGAGAGGATTTCTTTTTAGAGATCAATTTGGGTGGCACCGCGATATGATTATTCGTCCCAAGTATTTACGTATGTAAATACTTGGGACTTTTTATTTTGTTTTTTGAAAGGAGATGGTTTTATGGATAGTGGTTGGTGGTGCTATAGATAGGAATAAAAGAGAGGAGATTAAAATGAAAAAGATATTTGGATTAATTTTATTATTAGCAGTAGGACTATTTACAGGTTGTACTAAAGATACAGAGGCAGCAAAAGGTCTAGCAGAAAAGAAACAATATACAATCGGAATTACACAGTTTGGTGAACATGCTTCATTGGATAATTGTAGAGAAGGGCTAATAGGTGGACTTGAAGAAGAAGGATTTGTTGAAGGAGAAAATTTAACAATAATATATGAAAACGCGCAATTTGATACAGGAACTTCAAATCAAATAGCACAAAACTTTGTTTCTAAGAAGGTTGATATGATTGCAGCTATAGCAACACCTGTAGCTCAAAGTGCATTTAATGCAGCAAAGGATACAGATATTCCAGTAATCTTTACTGCTATTACAGATCCTAGAGCTGCTATGTTAACAGAAGGAAATGTAACGGGAACTAGCGATAAACTACCAGTTGAAGCTCAACTAAAGTTAATAAGAGCAATGCTTCCTAAAGCCAAAAAAATAGGAATTCTTTATACAACAAGTGAAGTTAATTCACTATCTACATTAGAAGAATATAAGTCGTTGGCAGAGCATTATAACTTTGAGATAATCGATATGGGAATATCAGCTGCTGCTGATATTCCATTGGCGATGGATAGAATATTACCACAGGTTGATGCTATGACAAACCTAATAGATAATACAGTAGTTGGTTCTTTGCCAGTAGTAGTATCAAAGGCCAATGAAAAGAACATTCCTGTATTTGGTAGTGAAATAGAACAGGTTAAACTCAATTGTGTAGCTTCAGAAGGAATTGAATATGTCGAACTTGGAAAGCAGACGGGAAGAATGGCAGCACAAATTTTACGAGGCGAAAAAACAGCAGATGAAATACCATACGAAGTAGTCGAGGGAAGTAGTCTTTATATAAATAGCAATGTAATGGACAATCTAGGTCTTTCATTACCACTGGAATATATGGACAGAGCAATAGATGTAGTTGAAAACTAAGGAGAGTATTTATGGACATATTAATAGGAATACTTGAACAAGGACTAATATATTCAATAATGGCATTAGGGATATACATTACCTATAAGGTTTTAAATTTTCCGGATCTAACTGTTGATGGAAGCTTTCCATTGGGAGCCGCAATCACTGCATCATTGATGACTAATACTGATAGTGCATTGATTAGCTCAATAACACTTGGTCACAATCCATATATAATTTGTATCTATGCATTAATTTCAGGAGGAATTGCAGGACTTATTACGGGTATTATTCATGTTAAGTTTAAAGTAAGGGATTTGATTTCTGGAATTATAACAATGACAGGTCTTTATTCTATTAATCTTAGAATTGCAGGAAGTGCAAATGTACCTATATTTAATATGGATACAATATTTTCAAATAATTTTGTCTATAATTTATTTCCAAAAGCATTACTAAAATACAATGTTTTAATAATCGGCTTTGCAATCACCTTTGGTATAAAACTAATATTAGATATATATTTAAGGACAAAATCAGGATATTTATTAAGAGCAGTAGGGACCAATTCAGTCTTGGTTACTACATTAGCTAAGGATAGTGGTAATGTAAAGATACTAGGTATAGTTATAGCTAATTCATTAGTAGCACTTGGAGGAAGTATTATGATGCAGCAACAGGGATTTTTTGAAATAACAATGGGTACCGGTGCAATGGTATTAGGGCTTGCCTCCGTTATAATCGGTACTAATTTATTCAAGAAAATTAACTTTGTTAAAGCAACTACTGCAGTAATATTTGGATCTATGATATATAAGGCATCAATGTCAGTTGCAATGGATATTAGCTTTACGAAGGCAAGTGATATGAGGCTAGTGACTTCAATATTATTTTTAATAATTTTAATAGCCGGTCAAGTGAAAAATAAGAAGGTGAAGATTTTTGTTAGAGTTAAAGAATATTTACAAGACATTTAACGAGGGAACGGTTAATGAATCAAAATTATTTAGTGATTTTAATTTAAAAGTTGAGAAAAATGATTTTGTTTCTATAGTTGGGAACAATGGAAGCGGTAAGACCTCATTAATTAATATAATTTGTGGTAGCCTTGATATAGATAAAGGACAAATAATTGTAAAAGGTGAAGATATCACTAAAAAGAAGGATTTCTTGAGATATCAAAATATAGGCAGAGTTTATCAGGATCCTTCAATGGGAACATGTACAGAAATGACTGTTCTTGAAAATATGGCTTTAGCAGACAATAAGGGTAAATCCTATAATCTAGGAAGAGGGACAAGAAAGAATCGTATTAGCTATTATAAAGAAAGCTTAAGTAAGCTTAATCTAGCTCTAGAGAATAAATTAAATATAAAAGTAGGAGAGCTTTCTGGCGGACAACGTCAAGGAATGGCATTATTGATGGCAACTATGACTCCAATTGAGTTTCTAATATTGGATGAACATACTGCGGCATTAGATCCAAAGACAGCAGATATTGTCATGGAGCTAACCTGTAAAGTAGTAAGAGAAAAGAATATAACTACAATAATGGTTACTCATAATATCAAATATGCTTTAGAATATGGTAATAGAATTATAATGCTGAATCAAGGAAGGATTGCATTAGATAGAACAAACGAAGAAAAAGAGGACTTAACTGTTGATAAAGTATTTTCTATATATTGACTTAATAACAGAAAAAACATTGCAAATTAAGTGAATTTGAGGTAATATTTTTCTTAAGGCAGGAATACTGCAGATAGTTTCTTGTAGCTTAAAGTGATTTAGAGGAGAAAATACTATTGAAAAAAATAATTGGTAAGATATTATATTCTTTTACACAGTTTATATCATTTTTAATGGAACTTTTAATAAATATTATTGATGTAATTGTGACTCTTGTGGCTAGTATTGCAAGAGGCTTAGTTGCAATATTGGGTGCAGGCGGATGTTTGTTTCTAGTACTTATGGGACCGTTTGGGATAGCACTTCTAATGAATCCTGTAACCCTTGTATTGATATTGTTTTTTGTTATATTTCCTATATTAGGCACTAAATTTGTATCATACTTAAAGTACATTAAGTATATGATTACTGAATATTTATTTGATACGGCTGACAACTTGATGAGGGGAAAGAAGAAGGAATACAATACTTTTAATGAATACGGCGATAAGTATAAAAGAATGGAAGAGGAAAGACTTAGAAGAGAACAGCAGCAGAGGCAGCAGGAAGAGCAAAGACAATGGGAGGAAAGATTTAGACAATGGAATGAATATCAAAACTATCAAAATCAACAGTATGGTAATTATTGGGATAGTGGTCAATTTAATTATGGAGGGCAGACATATGCGAATCCAGCTACTGAATTTAAATCGAAATTTGAAAAGAGCTGTGATTTATTAGGAGTAAGTTATGATGCAGATAAATATCAGATAAAACTTGCTTATAGGAAAAAAGCAAAGGAATATCATCCGGATATAAACAAGGCCCCTGATGCAACAAAGATGTTTCAAGAGATTAATGATGCATATGAATTTTTAAGCGATGAGAATATAGAAAGATATAAGAATTTATAATAAAGAAAGGTTGCTTATTACAAGTAACCTTTCTTTGATAAAAATCTAACTAAATTGACATTGTAAATTTTTAAATATACAATAAATTCTGTGGTTTTATCTTTATATTAAAAATATTAGGAGGAGTTACGGTGAGTTTTTTGATTGACGGGATTTTAATGATCACGTGGCAGCAGTTACTTATGATATGTATAGGTGGGTTGCTAATATACTTAGCTATAAATAAAGGATTGGAGCCAGCACTTCTACTTCCTATGGGATTTGGGGCAATTCTTGTCAATATACCGCTATCAGGTGTTTTAAACCAAACACTATCAGGTATAGGTGAGGTCAGAGGAATTATAGACTGGTTATTTGAGGTTGGAATCGAGGCTTCAGAGGCAATGCCTTTATTACTATTTATAGGTATAGGAGCTATGATAGATTTCGGTCCATTACTATCAAATCCTAAGCTTTTATTATTTGGAGCAGCAGCACAATTCGGTATATTTGCCACTATAACATTAGCTACATTATTTGGGTTCAATTTGGCAGATGCAGCAGCCATAGGAATAATAGGAGCAGCTGATGGACCAACTTCTATTTTAGTATCACAGGTGTTAAAAAGTAATTATATAGGACCAATTGCAGTAGCAGCTTATTCTTATATGGCCCTAGTACCGATAATTCAGCCAATTGCCATAAAGATGTGTACAACAAAAAAGGAAAGATCAATAAGAATGAAATACAATCCAAAGAGCGTATCTAAACTTACAAGAATCTTATTCCCTATTATTGTATCTATTATAGCAGGCCTTGTAGCGCCAGCTTCAATATCCTTGGTTGGATTTTTAATGTTCGGAAACTTAATCAGAGAATGTGGAGTTTTAAGCTCTTTGTCTGAAACTGCACAGAATGATCTTGCAAATTTGATTACATTACTATTGGGAATAACAATTTCAGCTAGCATGAAGGCGGAGACATTTGTACGTTTTGATACTATGCTAATTATGGGATTAGGTTTGTTGGCTTTTATATTTGACACCATAGCCGGTGTAATGTTTGCTAAGTTCTTGAATTTATTTAGTAAAACTAAAATCAATCCAATGGTTGGAGCTGCAGGGATATCAGCTTTCCCTATGTCAGCTAGAGTAATACAAAAGATGGGATTAAAAGAAGATAATCAAAACCACCTGTTAATGCATGCAGTAGGAGCTAATGTATCTGGACAGATAGCCTCAGTTATAGCTGGTGGTGTAATCATAAGCGTAATGAACGGACTTATTTAGGAGGGAGAAAAGATGAACGCAGATGTATTTAATTCTCTTATGCTGATGGGAAAAGGTATGGCAGCAATTTTCTTTGTAATAATCATTATATATGCAGTAGTTAACATATTACTAAAAATGACTAAAAACAAATAATAAAAAGCTCATCAAAATGAGAAACACTGTCCTTCTTAGGATGAAAGGAATAAACTTTTTCAGTGTACTCATTAAATGATGAGCTTGTTTTTCTATTTATTTAAAAAATCATATGCAAACTGAGCTGCCAGAGCCGAAGACATGTGAATTGTCCTTTCATCTACTAGGAACATATCACTATGATTGTTATGAATTGCTCCTATTTCAGGATTATAACAACCTGAGAATCCATAAAATCCCGGTATATCGATGGTTAAGAAAGAAAAGTCTTCTGCACCTGTAACCTTAGTCATTAGTTGTATTACATCTTCACCATAAAGTTTAACAGCTGCATCATGTGCAATTTTATTTAGCTCTTCGCTATCGTTAATAACGGGATTAGTTAAATAATCATATTCCAGTCGCGCAGTTACTCCTAAAGCCAATGCGGTGTTTTCTATTATAGTTCTCAACTCACCTTCAATTGAATTTCTTAATTCATTGTTAAAGGCTCTTGTGGTTCCTTCCATTTCAACATGATTAGCTAGTATATTCCATCTTTGACCACCATTTATGGTTCCAATTGTAACAACAGCAGCATCCAGAGGATCTTTTCTTCTACTTATATAAGATTGTACGTTCATAGCTATTGAGCAGGCTGCAATCAATGCATCATGTCCCATGTGCGGAGCAGATCCATGTGAGGATACTCCATCAACTATTATTTTGAACTTATCACAAGAAGCCATTCTTTCGCCGCCTTCAAGACTGAACTTACCAGCCTCTACACCTGACCATATATGATTTCCGTAAACTGCATCTACATCATCTAAATAACCATTGTTTAAATAGTATTTAGCACCTTGAGCAACTTCTTCTCCTGATTGAAACAAAAGTTTTACTGTGCCACTCAATTCATCTTTAAGTTCCATCAATATCTTTGCTGTGCCTAATTGTACAGCCATATGTATATCATGACCACAAGCATGCATATTGCCGTTTGTTGAAGCAAAAGGTAAATTAGTATGTTCCTCAACAGGAAGTGCATCTATATCCGCTCTAAGCATTATAGTCTTGCCGGGTTTACTACCTTTGATAATACCAATACATCCTGGAAAATCAGAAAAGGTAATTACCTCAATGCCCATTTTTTCCAATTCTTCAACTATCTTTTTTGTAGTTTCCACCTCTTGTAGGCTTAGCTCGGGTATTTGATGCAGTATTCTTCTTTGCTCAATTATATAATCCTTATACTTTTCTGCTAATTCTCTTATATCCATAAAAATCCCCTTTCAAAAGTTATAATGAACCCAGGTAGAAAACTCTACCCGGGTTTAAATTAAGAATAATATTATCATATATCTACGAAAAATTAAATACTATTTTGCTTTTTCCTTAAGAAAATCATATGCAAATTGTGCATACAATGCTGAACCCCTGTGTAGTACATCTTCATCTACAGTAAACTTGTCATTATGATTAGAAACCATTGGTTGATGCAAAAGAAAGACCTGTATGTTCTTCAACTGGAAGAGCATCAATATCAACACCTCACTTTATATGGTAAAAGCCATCTTGAAAATTACCCAGGGGGAAGTATTATTCCACCTGGGTAATTTAATTTAATATTGTACAAATCTAGAGTAGATTCACAAATAGACCTGCAATGACAACTGATGTTATAGTTACTGTTATAAAACCACCTACAATCATCATTGGAAGCATTTTCCTCGGCTGCGCTCGGAATGACAAACTACTGTCATCCTCAGCCTATCAGTATAATCACTGCTATCGAAGAATCTCGGGTTTGTATTTAAGGTTTAAATCAAAATGTCCAATTGCCTTTCTCAAACAACTTAACAACATTTTCATTTTTCTCATATGCAGTAATCTCAAATTCAGGTCCACCAACCATAAAGTCCACGTGAATTAAACTATAATTTGCTCCTTTTGCACTCAATTGTTCCTGAGTCAATTTGGAGCCATTTTGCATTGCATAGGCATATGCTCTTCCTAGTGCGAAATGGCATGAAGCATTTTCATCAAATAATGTATTGTTAAATAAAATCCCCGTATTTGAAATAGGAGAATCATCCTGTACCAATGCTATTTCTCCTAAATATTTTGCGCCTTCATCATTTTCTAAAAGTTTTTCCAATACATCATAGCCTTTTTTAGCATAGAAGCTCATGACTTTTCCGTCCTTGAACTCAAATCCAAAATCTTCTACAAGCTTCCCATTTACACTAAGAGGTTTTGTAGCTTTTAAACATCCATTTACTTTCAATCTATGTGGAGTAGTAAATACCTCTTCTGTTGGCATATTCGCAACATAGGCATGACCAGCTTGACTTTCTTTGGAACCACCCATCCAGAAATGATCCTCAGCTAAATATACCTCTAAGTCTGTACCGGGACCCTTTAATATCAGCTTTTCAAATTGCCTGTCATTTAAATAATCTCTGTATTTTTTCAGGTTCTTATCGTGTATGTTCCATGCTTTGACAGGATCCTCCTGATCAACTCTAGTTGCTTGGAACACTTTTCCCCAAAGTTTTTTTATTGCTGCTTTATCATCTAATTCAGGGAATACTGATTTTGCCCATGCAATAGATGGCATTGCAATTATAGTCCATTTGGTGAAACCAGTCATACGATACTGCATGACGTGTGCCATTGCATGTGAAGAGGATTTTTGACTCCTTGCTATCTTATCTCCGTCAACATTTTTAAGCAGTTCTGGATTAGGAGCCTTAATTATCAAATGGTGATAGTTGTCCTTATACATTGATTCCAATGCATTTATCTTCCAATCGGGATAACTGTCGAATACAAAATCCTTACCATATTCATATCGTGATAAGGTTATTTCATCATCATCCAAAAGTAATTCAACATGTTTTGCGCCAGCTTCATAGGCTTTTTTTGCTATTTTTCTAGCTAAAGGTAAGGTGTCAGCATTACCTGCTATAATCAAGCCTTCCCCTTCCTTAAGATTTATTCCAACCTTTATGGCTAGCTCCGCATATTTTTCTAAATTCTTTTCTAAGTTCATTTGCACTCTCCCTTATATCTGATACCATCATTTTACCATACCTGATATGGTTAAATGTACATATTTTTATGTCATTTCGACTAAGCAGGAGAAAGGTGCTCTTTTACAATTAGCAAAACGTTACTATTCAAAGTTAATCGATTGTTATCGCATACATTCTTGTCATCCTGAGTTTTACAGTATGATTACAGCTTTCGAAGGATCCCGGTTTTAGACCCGAGATTCTTCACCTGCGGTTCAGAATGACACTAGCTGACGCCCGTATAAAATCTACTGTGAATAGTAACAACAAAACAGTGATAGTTTTTTTTAGCAAGTAAAATAGTGCTGGATAAATGACTTCATTATGATATAATATCTTTTAAATTAACGTTGGGAGAAGATATTGTGAAAGCAAAGCTGCAGGTCATCATTTCCATGCTGGTATTTGGAAGCATAAGCATAGTTGTAAGAAAGATTGATTTACCATCAGGAACTATAGCTTTATTACGTGGTCTAATTGGCAGTATATTTTTATATTCATATTGTATAATAACGAAAAAAAGAATCTCTTATGATTTAATTAAGGAAAATTTGCTCTTTTTATTACTTTCTGGTGCATCAATGGGATTTAACTGGATATTTTTATTTCAATCATATAAAAATACTACAGTATCCAATGCAACATTAACCTATTATTTTGCGCCAACAATAGTTATATTATTGTCACCTATTGTACTAAAAGAAAAACTGAACTTTAAGAAATTTCTATGTGTATTAATCGCTGTTATTGGTCTGTTTATGATAGTTAATACCGAAAGTTCTAGTGGAGGAACTTATAATCATCCTTTAGGGATATCTTATGGATTAATTGCAGCAGTACTTTATGCAGCAGTTATTATATTAAATAAATTCTTTAAAAAGATATCCGGATTAGAAGCTACTATAGTTCAGCTGGCATGTTCTGCATTAGTTCTGGCAATTTATGTTTTACTTGTAGAAAGGCCGAATGTAACTTCATTTAAACCAGAATTTATTTCATATATATTGATACTTGGTATTGTATATACTGGAATTACTTATTCACTTTATTTTACTGGAATGCAGGAATTAACGGGGCAGACTATAGCGATGCTCAGTTACATAGACCCTATAAGTGCAGTGATTATATCTGCATTGTTCTTAAATGAAAGTATCACATTAGTTCAGGTTTTAGGTGGAGTATTAATACTAGGTTCAGGTTTTATAACTGAAAAAATAAAGGATGTAGAAAACAAAGGGGCTATTATCCAATAGCCTCTTTAAATTAAAAGTCTTCATTTATCAATTTCTTAATTATATTCACATCTTTATCCTTACTCAATTGGTGAACTGCAGGTCCTGTCAATATTTCACCGTCTATATTAAATCTAGATCCATGGCAAGGGCAATCCCAGGATTTTTCAGCCTCATTCCAATTCAGTTCACAACCCATATGAGTACACGTTGTATTGACTATATGAAGATCCCCATTCTCATCTTTATATACCCCTGACCTATCTCCATCAATTTTCACTATTTTACCTTCTCCGGGCTTTAACCTTATTTTCTTAGAAGGATTCTCAAGTTTTCCATCAATTAATTGCCCGGCAACATTGACATTTTCCTTCACGAAGCTTTTTGCAGAAGCTGCTATAGTCTTTCTACTAGGGTCAAATACATCTTGCCAAGGGCTTTTACCCTTTGAAATTAAATCCCTTAAAATCATGGCGGAAACCATACTGCTTGTCATTCCCCATTTTTTAAATCCAGTTGCTATATATAAGTTATTAAAATCTGAAGAATAGTTTCCTATCAAAGGCACACTGTCCATTGTCATGACATCTTGAGTAGACCACCTATACGGAATGTCCTTTATGGTAAATACTTTATCAGCAAACTCTATAAGATTTTTATAATGATTATTTGTAGGCTCGCCTTGACCTGACTTATGATTCTCTCCAACAACAAGGATATATTCCTCATCCCCATTAGTTGTACCTCTAAGTGAACGTGTTGGCTGCTCCACGGAAATATACATGCCTCCTGGATATTTTTCTTCTGCCTTTATTGCAAGGGCATAGGCCCTTTCTTGATAAAGCCTTGTATAATACATTGCGTGTTTGTTGTAGAAAGGATAATGAGAAGCGATTATTACCTTTTTAGCTGCAACCGTATTGCCGTTATTAGTTGTCAATATATAACTATCCATTACATGTTTTTCAAGTTCTACAACTCTTGTCTGCTCGTAAATCTGAATATTTAGTTTTTGTAAGATTTCCGCTATGCTTAAAAGAAATTTTCTTGGGTGAAATTGAGCTTGATTCTCAAATTTTAATCCGGCTTTAATCTTTATGGGGAAAGGAATTTCCTCAACAAATGAGGCCTTTATTCCCAAATATGAAGCTGCCTTTATTTCATTTTCAATCTGCTTTATGTACGCATCTTGCTGTGCATAAATAAAAGCTTCCTGCTCTAAAAATTGACACTCGATATTATTACCATCGACAATCTTTTTAATTTCTTTTATAGCTACTTCATTAGCTGTCGCATATTGACTTGCCAATTCTTCTCCAACACTATTTATAAGCTTATCATATATAAAATCGTGCTGAGATGTTATCTTAGCTGTAGAAAAGGCAGTTGTTCCAGTAATTATTCTATCTGCTTCTAATATAACTATGTTAAATCCTTCCAGCCTAAGCTGATATGCACACAATAACCCTGTCATTCCTCCACCGACTATTGCTATATCCACATCTAAATCGCTATTAAGAATTGGGTAATTCGTCTTAGAAGTTGTCGATATCCAAAATGATTCCGGGGACATGTTCAAATATTTATATCTATCTGTATTCATATAGAACCTCACCTCCAATTAGTCTTTACTTATGTTATGTTTTACCAGCTTCATATAAAATATTCAAAACTGTGACCGTAATCACTGCACTAAAATTCTTTTAATTGTACAATAAACTCAACAATATCAGAAATAGAAAAGGATGATATAAATGAAACAATGGGAAGGATTTAATCAAGGTAAATGGAATGAAAATATAGATGTAAGAGATTTCATAGTACTTAACTATACTCCTTATGAGGGTGATGATAACTTTCTGTTTGAAGCATCACCAAAGACAAGGATTCTTTGGAAGAAGGCAGAGGGGTTAATCAATGAAGAAATATTATCTGGAAAGGTTGATATAGATACTTCCAGATTTTCAGGAATCAATAGCTTTGAGCCGGGTTATGTAGATAAGGAAAATGAAGTCATAGTAGGACTACAAAGTGATGAGCCATTGAAGAGAATAGTAAATCCTTATGGTGGATATAGAATGGTTAAGGATTCTTTGAATGCATACAACAGCCAAATGGATGATAGCTTAGAGGAACACTTTAACAAGTTTAGAAAGACGCATAATCAAGGTGTTTTTGATGCTTATACAAAGGAAATGAGAACTGCTAGAACTGTAGGTCTTCTAACTGGTTTACCTGATGCCTATGGCAGAGGAAGAATCATAGGTGATTATAGAAGAATAGCTTTATATGGCATTGATTTCTTAAAGAACCAGAAATTAAGGGATAAGGAAAATATAAAGGGTTCAGCTACAGAAGATATCATTAGACATAGAGAAGAAATCTCTGAGCAAATCAGAGCCTTAGATGAAATAAAGGAAATGGCATTATCCTATGGTGTAGATATATCTCAGCCTGCTTCAAATGCAAAGGAAGCAGTACAATTTTTATACTTAGGATATCTTGCAGCAGTAAAGGAAAACAATGGTGCAGCTATGTCTTTAGGTAGAAATACTGCATTTTTAGATGCTTATATTGAGAGAGACTTAAGAAATGGTATTATAACTGAAAGAGAAGCTCAGGAAATTATAGATCAGTTTGTCATCAAACTTAGATTAGTTAGACATTTAAGAACACCAGAATACGATGAACTATTTGCCGGAGATCCAAATTGGATAACTGAATCCATAGGGGGTATGGGTCTTGATGGTAGAACTATGGTTACGAAAACTTCTTTTAGATTCTTGCATACATTGACTAATTTATCACCAGCACCAGAGCCAAATATGACAGTGCTTTGGTCAAATGATTTACCAGATGGCTTTAAGTCATATTGTGCAAAGATGAGTATAAATACAGGTGCTATTCAATATGAAAATGATGATTTAATGAGAAATATCTATGGCGACGACTATGCTATTGCATGCTGCGTTTCAGCAATGAGAGTTGGTAAGGATATGCAATTCTTTGGCGCAAGAGCAAATTTGGCTAAGGCATTATTATATGCAATAAATGGTGGTGTAGAAGAGGTTAAAAAATCTAAAGATGGAAAACTTATAAAGGTCTTTGATGGGATTGAAAGAATTGAGGATGACGTATTAGATTATGACAAGGTGATTAAAAATTATAAAAAGGTAATGGAAAAGCTTGCTGACCTCTATGTCAACACTATGAACACCATACATTATATGCACGATAAATATGCATATGAAAAGGGACAAATGGCTTTACACGATTCTGATGTTCACAGATATATGGCCTTTGGAATTGCTGGACTTTCAATAGTAGCTGATTCCCTGAGTGCAATAAAATATGCAAAAGTTAAACCAATAAGAGATGAAAATGGAATAGCAGTTGATTTTGAAATAGTAGGCAACTTCCCTAAATATGGGAATGACGATGATAGAGTTGACCAATTAGCAGTTGATATTGTCTCAGCATTTAGTAAAGAGCTTAAGAAGATTCCAACATATAGAGATGCAGAGCATACATTATCAGTTCTTACTATTACATCAAATGTAGTATATGGTAAAAAGACTGGTTCGACCCCTGATGGCAGAAAAAAGGGAGAACCATTTGCCCCTGGTGCAAATCCAATGCATGGGAGAGATGAAAGTGGTGCTTTAGCTTCGTTAAACTCAGTTGCCAAGCTTCCATACAAGGATATTTGTCAAGATGGCATATCGAATACCTTCTCGATAGTTCCTAATGCTCTTGGAAAGAACATGGATGATAGAATAATGCATCTTTCGGCTTTAATGGATGGATATTTTGAGCAAGGAGCATTCCACTTAAATGTTAATGTTCTTAATAGAGAATTATTAATGGATGCAATGGAGAATCCCGAAAAGTATCCTACATTAACTATAAGGGTTTCAGGATATGCAGTGCATTTCAACAGATTGACAAGAGAACAAAAAGAAGAGGTAATTAGCAGAACATTCCACAAAGCAGTTTAAGAAAGGTGATAATTATGAAGGGTAGACTTCATTCTATAGAAACCATGGGGTTCGTTGATGGCCCTGGTATCAGAACAATTATTTTCTTGCAGGGGTGTCCCTTAAGATGTGCATACTGTCATAACCCTGACAGTCAAAATATGTTTTCAAATAAAGAGATTACTCCTGAAGAAGTGTTGAATATAGCTAAAAGATATAAAAATTATTATAAGAGATCAGGAGGAGGAATTACTTTTTCAGGTGGAGAGCCTCTGCTTCAGGGAGAATTTCTTTTGGAAACACTAAAGCTTTTAAAAAAGGAAGGCTTTAATACAGCCTTAGATACCAGTGGCTATGGCAATGAAAAGTATTTTTGTGAAATTCTAAAATATGTAGATACAGTTTTGTTGGACATTAAACACTTTGATAATATTGGATACAAGACCTTGACTGGAGCAAACATGAATGGGTTTTATAAATTTTTATCATATCTAAATGATTATCAGGGCAATATATGGATTAGACATGTTATGGTTCCTGGAATTACTGACAATGAGGCTAGTATATATAAATTGTTCGATAGAGTGGCTCACTTAGCTCAACGGATTGAAAGAATTGAGATATTGCCTTATCATAAAATGGCATTGGAAAAATATAAAGCCATGGGATTAGAATATAAATTACAAAATGTACCTGAGATGGATGTACTAAAAGCAAAAGAATATCAAGATATTATTACTGAAATGTTAAATAAAGAAAAATTAGGGGTAAATAATAATCTAAATATTATCTAGATAATTGAAGGTGGTTAAAATTTCAAAGTGTAAGCATTGTCCAATATGTTTGGGAAATAACTGTTTCAACAATATACCCTTATTTGCTGGTTTAAATGAAGAAGAGTTGGTGAAGTTATCAGAAGGGATATCCTTTAAAACTTATAAAAAGGGTGAGACCATTTTTAGAACCGGAGATAAAGCTGATGGTATGTATATAGTGTGTTCTGGGAAAATGAAAATATATAATTTTACTGTTGATGGAAGAGAACAAATATTGTATATCTACTCTGCCGGCGATTTTGTAGGCGGACTTAACCTATTAAAGGAAGATGAATATAAATATAATGGTGTTGCCCTTGAAGCCACAACGATTAGCACCTTGTCCAAGAAAAAATTTGATGAAATAGTCACAAAAAATCCTTCTATGTTATTAAAAATATTGGAGAAGGCATATGAAAGGATAAGATGGGCTGAGGATTTAATAAATAGATTAACAGCTACAAGTGTAGATGCAAAGGTGGCGGGGTTGTTATTATATCTAATTGATGATTTTGGAAGAGAAAGTGAAAATGGAATTATATTGGAGCTTTCCATAAACCGAGAGGAAATGGGAAGTTATGCTGGCTTATCTAGGGAAACTATAACCAGAAAATTAAATATGTTTAAAGACTTTGGTTACTTGGAGTTTTATGGTAATAAAATCATATTGATTAAAGATAGGGACCAACTTGAGAAGCTATTAAATAAATAGACCTACCACATAAAAAATCACTATTTAAATATAAAAAATAGTGATTTTTTATGTTTATTAAATAAATAAATTATATAATAAT
>DAIUFH010000007.1:0-47874 GCA_036844705.1 Tissierella sp. | reverse complement strand
GAGCAACGGACTTCTAATCCGTGTGCCGGAGGTTCGAATCCCCCTAGGCGCACCATTATGACCTAACATTGACTTTGGGGTGTAGCCAAGTCGGTAAGGCACTAGACTTTGACTCTAGCATTCCACAGGTTCGAGTCCTGTCACCCCAGCCAATTAACCAATGCACAAATCACGAAGAATCTCGGGTTTAAGACCCAAGAGAATGATCCAAACAATTGTGAATTGTGAATCGTGAACTGTGAATTGAATAAATATGATCCATTAGCTCAGTTGGCAGAGCACCTGACTTTTAATCAGGGTGTCCCGCGTTCGAGTCGCGGATGGATCACCATAGTAATCAATAAATTTAATGGAGAGGTACCGAAGCGGTCATAACGGGGCGGTCTTGAAAACCGTTAGGGTGTAAGCCCACGTGGGTTCGAATCCCACCCTCTCCGCCATTTTTTCCAATATATATTGGGGCCTTTAGCTCAGTTGGTTAGAGCGCCCGGCTCATAACCGGTAGGTCCGGGGTTCGAGTCCCTGAAGGCCCACCAATTTCTAAACAGATCTATGATCTGTTTTTTTGCGTGATTTACTTTTACAAATAAGTGTTAAATGGGTGATTAGGTCAAGTATGCAGCCATGTTTGAGATTTATGTCATAAAGGTGTATAATATTATAGGTAAATAAAAATTAGATTGGAGTTTAAATATGAAATACATCAAAGAAATGTTTGACTTTAAGAACAAATACTTAAAAGGATTATTTACCTTTTTTATTTTATTAGTATCAAGTTTTTTAATAATGACATTAACCTTCATATTCGCAAGTCCTGTTTGGAATATTGATATGCCTTTATTTAGAAGTTATTTTACAAGCCCGTTACTAATTCTAATGAATATAATACCTATATTTTTATTTATGACAACTATTTATCTTATCTCGAATAGATTGTGGGTTGGATTTTTATCATCCACTTTGTTTGTTATATTGGCAGTTGTAAATAAATTTAAACTAACCTATAGAGATGATCCTTTTTCCTTTATTGATATAAAGCTTATTAAGGAATCAATGGAAATGACCAATCGTTATGAAATCAGATTTACTCCAAATATGATAGCAATGTTTATAGGACTTATAATTATTACAGTTTTATTAGCATTAATATTTAATTATAAAATAAATTCTAAGAAAATGAGATTTTCACTTCTTACAATTGTAATTATAGGGAGTATCATAACATTTAAAGGACCTTATTTTAACTATGAACTTTATAATAAGATTGGAGACAAGGAATTAATAAACATTTGGTCACAAACACAGCAATTTCAGTCAAAAGGATTTGTATATCCATTTATATACAGCATAACTTCTGCAAAGGATAGAGTGTTAGAGGGATATGATGAAGAGAGGGCAATACAGGAATTAAACAAATATGAATATAAAGATATATCGGCAGATAAGAAAGTAAATATAATTTCTATAATGTTTGAAGCATATAATGATTTTTCAAAATTTGAAAATGTGGAATTTAAAATTGACCCTTATGTAAATTTTCATGAAATTCAAAATGAATCCATACATGGTCATCTAGTTACAAATATATTTGCAGGAGACACGATTCAGACTGAAAGGTCGTTTATTACAGGCTATAACAATCATCCTCAGTATTTTAGTAAGACCAATTCATTTGTTTGGTACCTGAAGGATCAGGGTTATAGAACAGAAGCTATGCACCCAATCTATGGATGGTTTTATAATAGAAGGAATGTAAATCCAGATTTAGGATTTGATTCATTTGATTATTATGAAAATAAATATCAAGCTATCCGGGAAGAGTTTTATGAGGATTTTGATTTCTTTGACTTTATAATTGAAGGCTTTGAGAATAGTAAATCGAACAATGATCCTTATTTCAATTTTACCGTAACATATCAAAATCATGGGCCTTATTCTGATGAAAAGTATTCTGAAAATCAATTTTTGAAGAAGAAAGAAACATATGATGAAAAGACTTACAATATTATTAATAATTATTTAGCTGGAATAAGTAAAACAGATAAGGCAATAAAAAAACTTATTGATTACTTCGAAAATGAAGAGGAACCAACTATAATAGTCTTCTTTGGAGACCATAATCCTTGGCTTGGTAAGGATGCCACTGGATATGAAATGTTAGGTATTGATTTGGATTTGGGAAAGGAAGAGGGCTTCAAAAATTATTATGAAACTCCATATGTTATTTGGGGAAATGATAGTGCTAAAGAGGTTCTTGATAATGATCTAGTAGGGGTTGGTAGAGATGTTAGCCCAAATCTTCTCATGGCAGAATTATTTGAAGTTCTTAGTTGGAAAGGAAATGAATATATGCAGTTTTTAATGGACTACAAAGCTCATATTGATGTAAATAATAAAGTATATTTCAAGGAAGATGGTAAATATACTGACGCACTATCCCCTGATAACCAGGAAAGATATGATAATTTTTTAAATGTTGAGTATTATTTTAGCCACAATTTTAAAGAAAAAGAGTTGGATTAATAGATTCAACTCTTTTTTTAACCAAATTTATCATAAATATAACAGTTGCATAAAAGTAATTGAGATGATATAATCAATGAGAATAAAAACCAAATACTTTAAATCAGTCCTGAGAGGCTGGAAAGGAGAGATTATATGACAGATCATGTATTCAAGAACTCTATAGGGGGTACCTCTGCAGTTCTGCAAGGCGCAAAAAAATCAGTACTAGCGTTACAACATCTTATCGCAATGTTTGGGGCAACAGTATTAGTACCAATTCTAACTGGCCTAGATCCATCAATCGCTCTATTCTGTGCAGGAGCTGGCACACTTATATTCCATGCATGTACAAAAGGAAAAGTTCCCGCATTTCTGGGTTCATCCTTCGCGTTTATTCCAGTAATTTTAACGATAAAAGAATTGTATAATGGTGACTTAGCATATGCTCAAGGCGGCATGGTAGTTGCAGGCTTGATTTATGTTCTTATGTCTTTCTTTATCAAAAAAATAGGTGTAGAAAAAGTTCAAAGAGTATTAGCACCACAAGTAGTAGGACCAATGATAATCGTTATAGGAATGAATCTTATACCGACAGCCTTTGGAATGGCTAAGGAAAATCTTGTAATTGCGGCAATTACCTTGGGAACTGCTTTATTGGTAAACTTTAAAGGTAAAGGACTATTCAAACAACTTTCAATACTAATAGGAGTTCTAGTTGGATATACAATATCATATAGTATAGGTTTAGTTGACATTACTGCAGTATCAAACGCAGCAATCATATCACTTCCTCCATTTAGACTACCTAAATTTGATATAGGAGCAATTGCAATAACAGCACCTATAGTATTGGCAGTATTTATGGAACACTTAGGTGATATAACTACCAATGGTCAGGTAGTAGGTAAGAACTTTATTGAAGACCCAGGCCTAAATAGAACATTGCTTGGAGATGGATTAGCAACAACCTTTGCAGCTCTAATTGGAGGACCTGCAAATACAACATATGGCGAAAATACAGGTGTATTAGCAATCACAAAGAACTATGATCCATCGATACTAAGATTAGCAGCAGTATTCGCTGTAATACTAGCTTTTGTTTCGAAAGTTGGAGCAACTTTAACAACAATTCCAAATGCAGTAATGGGCGGAATAAGCCTTATGCTTTTCAGTATGATTTCCTTAATAGGAGCAAAAACAATAAAAAATAGTGAAGTAAAATTTAATGCTAAAAACATCATCGTAATGGCAACTATATTAGTACTAGGATTATTCAGTTCACAGTTAGAGAGCATATTAGGATTTACAGTAGGAATACCAATAAATGAGACAATAAAAATAACAGGACTAAGCTTTGCAGCATTAGTTGGTATAATCTTAAATACAGTATTAAACTACAAAAATAATAATTAATAATAAAAAATAAGGTAATATCATATGGAGGCCAATGGCCTCTTTTTTGTTATGTGGACATATATTTGAAAAATGGTTAAAATAAAGATAGTAAAAATAAAGATAGTAAAAATAAAGATAGTAAAAATAAAGATAGTAAAAATAAAGGAGTAGTAAGTATGAGTAATAAAATTATAGTAGTTGGTGGGGGAGCAGCTGGGATGATGACTGCTATAGTTGCTAAAAGAAATGGCGCGGATGTTTCATTACTGGAGAGAAATGACAGAGTAGGAAAAAAGCTTTTGGCGACAGGTAATGGTAGATGCAATTATACAAATTTAAACGCTAATATTCATAACTATCATGGCTTAAATAATAAATTTGCAATTCATGCACTTAGTGAATTAAATGTGGATAAAACTATAAATTTTTTTGAAGAGCTGGGGATAACTCCAACAGAAGAGGAAAACGGGAAGGTATATCCACTATCATTTCAAAGCTCATCTATGTTAGATGTTTTAAGGTATGAGCTAGATTATTCAAAAGTTGATTTGATAACTAATGCTTTTGTTTCAGAGATAGAAAAAAAGAAAAATTTTATTGTTAAGCTTAAAGATGGAAGAGTATTTGAAGCTAACAAGGTAATATTGGCAACAGGTGGTATGGCTATGCCTGTTAGCGGTTCAGATGGTAATGGCTATTCAATTGTTAAGAGATTGGGACATTCTGTAACAGATGTTTTTCCTGGACTCGTCCAATTAAAGTTAGAGGGAAGTATTTTTAAACAGGGTAATGGTGTAAAATTCATTGGAACTGCTGGTATATATGATAGAAATAAATTAATAATGGAAGACAAAGGCGATATCTTATTTACTGACTATGGAATATCGGGTCCCCCTATTTTACAAATAAGTAGAAAAGCAATAGAAATGATAAATAAGGGCGTAGACATAGAGTTGAGGATTTCTATTATTCACAGCCAAACATCTGATGAATTATATAAGTATCTAATAAATAGATTTGAAATAATGCATGATAAGACCATAGAAAAGGGATTAATAGGACTTATTAATAAAAAATTAATATTACCTGTTTTAAAAACCCTTAATATTGACAAGAGTATAAATATTAAAGAATTATCATCATCTCAAATTGAAAAAATCTCAAGGCTGTTAACGTCATGGTCGTTTAAAATTATTGGAAATAAAGGATGGGGGCAGGCACAGATAACTGCAGGCGGAGTGAATACTGATGAAGTTGATGAATATACTATGGAATCTAAATTAGTAGAAGGCTTGTACATAGTAGGCGAACTGTTGGATATTGATGGTGATTGTGGAGGGTTTAACTTACAATGGGCATGGTCATCGGGGTATGTAGCAGGGATTAATGCATCTAGATAATAATATATCAATATTATACAAAATTAGGCAAGTATGTTATTATAATATTTGATTAAGCTATATTAAATTTAAAATTAGGAGAAGAATATGTTAGAAATTAATAATAAACTGAAAGAACTTCATGAGAAAAAAACTCCTATAAAAGTATCACTTGTAGGTGCTGGCCTAATGGGCAAAGGTTTAGTAAGTCAGATGATGCTGGTAAAGGGAATGATGCCCTCTCTAGTGGTAAGTCATAAAATTGAAGATGCTATTAAAGCCTATACACTAGCAGGTGTATCAAGAGACGATATAAAAATTGCAGCAAATTTAGAAGATATAAATGTAGCTATGGAGAACAATAAGTTTGTAGTAACCGATGTAACTGATCTTGCTTCAAAACCAAATTTAATAGATGTCGTAGTAGATGCTACTGGAGTGCCTAATACAGGTGCTAAATTAGCCTTTGATTCAATATTAAATAGAAAACATATTGTAATGCTTAATGTCGAAGCAGATGTGGTTGTGGGACCGATTCTAAGTAAACTAGCAAAAAGTGCTGGTGTAGTGTATACTGGCACAGCTGGGGATGAACCTGGAGCAGTTAAAGAAATAGTAGATTTTGCAGAAGCTACGGGATTTGAAATAATGGCTATAGGTAAGGGTAAAAACAATCCAATTGACTATGATGCTACTCCAGAATCTGTTAAGGAACAAGCAATAAAATCAGGGTTAAAACCACTGAGACTAGCTTCTTTTATTGATGGTACGAATACAATGGTAGAAATGGCTGCAATGGCTAATGCTACAGGATTTTTACCAGATGTGAGAGGAGGACATGGTCCTACAACTGATGCAAAAAATTTACCTAAGGTATATAGTCTTAAGGAAAATGGGGGAATACTTAATAAATATAAAATTGTAGATTATGCACATGGTGTTGCTCCCGGAGTATTTGTTATAGTTACAACATCTCTTCCTCAAGTACACCATGAAATGAGATTTTTAAAGATGGGTGATGGACCAAATTACGTATTATATAGACCTTTCCATCTTACGAGTCTTGAGACACCTATATCCATAGCAAGGGCAGCTTTATACAATGAACCAACTATTGTGCCTATATATGATAAGCCTGTGGCTGAGGTAATTACAATGGCTAAGATGGATTTAAAGAAAGGTCAGAGACTTGATGGGATTGGGGAATATACAGTTATAGGAAGTATTGACACATATGAAAAAGCAGCAAAAGAAAATCTGTTGCCAATAGGATTGGTAAATGAAAATACCATTGTAAAACAGGATATTAAAAAGGGTGAGGCTGTAACCTATGATATGGTTGAGCTCGATAAGACTACAATGATATATAAGCTTAGACAACTACAGGAAGCAGCTAATATCTAATAGTTAAGAACTAAGAGTTAAAAACATAAACCCGAGATTCTTCGCTGCTGCTCAGATACTAAATTACGCCTGTCATCCAGAGCGCAGTCGAGAAATCTCCTCTTTTGACTTTAGTTTTAGAACTATTAACTATTAGTTCTTAGTTATTCACTTATTTTTACTTGACAAAACATTATCATTTAAGGTATATTAAAATTTGATATTAATAAAAACATATGCAATGAAAAGGGCAGTAGCAAGGTTGTATTATCTTAGAGAAATAATTAGCTGGTGAAAGATTATTATAATTGACCATGTGAATATCACCTTAGAGCATGATACCTGAAATTAATGACAACTTCTATGTTGCTTGTAGGGTATTACGTGAAGACGTTAAGCTTTTTAAGAGACAAGAGCAATCTTGTAATTTGGGTGGTACCGCGGAAAATTTCGTCCCTAAGTCTTGTGGCTTAGGGTTTAATTTTTATATAAGGAGAGATTAATTTGAAGAGGTTTAATGAATTATCCAACGAACCTGTAAAGGACCGGGAACATAAGGTTTCCGAATACTGGAAGGAAATTGATTTGTTAAAAAGATCCGTTGAAGTAAGAGACTCAGACAATCCATATATATTTTATGAAGGACCTCCTACTGCAAATGGTAAACCTGGAATACACCATGTAATGGCCAGGACACTAAAGGATTTAACATGTAGATATAAAACTATGAAAGGATATCAAGTTAGAAGAAAAGCTGGATGGGATACTCATGGACTACCAGTTGAGATTGAAGTAGAAAAACAACTTCAGCTTAAGGATAAAAAGGATATTGAAGCCTATGGCGTTGAAGAATTCAACAAGAAATGTCGAGAGTCAGTCTTTAAGTATGAAAAACAATGGAGAGAAATGACAGAAAGAATGGCATATTTGATAGACCTTGATCATCCATATATTACTCTAGAAAATGACTATATTGAGTCAGTATGGTGGATTCTAAATAAATTCTTTAAAGAAGGTTATATTTATGAAGGTCATAAGATACTTCCTTATTGTTCCCGTTGTGGTACAGGACTTGCATCCCATGAAGTAGCATTAGGCTATGAAGAAATTAAGACTGAGACAGTCGTAGCTAAGTTTAAATTAAAGGGAAAAGATGAATATTTCTTGGCTTGGACCACTACACCATGGACATTGCCTTCAAACGTTGCATTAACAGTTAACGCAGAAGAGGACTATATAAAGGTTAAGCAAAATGAGGAGATATATTATATTTCAAAAGTTCTAGCAGCAAAAGTATTGGGGGAAGACTATGAAGTATTAGATGAAATGAAGGGCAAAGACCTTGAATATATGGAATATGAGCAATTGCTTCCATTTATAAAGGTTTCAGGAAAAGCATTTTTCGTAACATGTGCAGACTATGTAACAACTGAGGATGGTACTGGAATAGTTCATACTGCTCCTGCTTTTGGGGAAGATGACTACAATACAGGAAGAAGGTACAATTTACCTGTTGTAAATCCAGTGAATGAGGAAGGTAAATTTGAAGAAACTCCATGGGCTGGTAAATTTGTAATGGATGCAGATTCAGACATTATCCAATATTTAAGGGAAAATAACAAGCTATACAAGAAGGAAAGAGTAGCTCATAATTATCCACATTGCTGGAGATGTCATACACCTCTACTATACTATGCAAAACCATCTTGGTATATAGAAATAACTAAGTTAAAAGATAAATTAGTTGAAAACAACAATGGAGTAAATTGGTTCCCACAATTTGTTGGGGAGAAGAGATTTGGAAACTGGTTGGAAAACATTAATGATTGGGCTATATCTAGGAGTAGATATTGGGGAACTCCGCTTCCTATTTGGAGATGTGAATGCGGTCATATAGACAGTGTTGGTTCCAGAAAGGAACTAGTAGAAAGAGCAATTGAAGATATTGATGAAAGTATAGAACTTCACAGACCATATGTAGATGATGTTCATTTGAAATGTCCAAAATGTGGTGGCTCAATGACAAGGGAGAAAGACGTAATAGATGTATGGTTTGATAGTGGGGCAATGCCTTTTGCACAATGGCATTATCCATTTGAAAACAAAGAGAAATTCGATAAGTTGTTTCCTGCAGATTTTATCAATGAAGGTATCGATCAGACAAGAGGTTGGTTCTATTCGCTAATTGCCATATCTACCTTTGTAATGGGTAAATCACCATATAAGAATGTGTTGGTAAATGATCTGATACTTGATAAAGATGGCAAGAAGATGTCAAAATCAAAAGGAAATACAGTAGATCCATTTGAGTTGTTTGATAAATACGGAGCCGATGTTTTAAGATGGTATCTAATCTATGTATCACCACCATGGACACCAACAAAATTCGATGAGGATGGATTAAGAGAGGTTGAATCCAAATTCTTTAGAAGTATAAGAAATGTATACAATTTCTTCTCATTATATGCCAATACAGATGGTATAGATCCAAGGGAATTCGATATTCCTTATGAAGATAGACCGGAAATAGATAAATGGATATTATCTAAATTTAATTCTTTAATTAAGACTTGTACAGCTGACATGGATGTTTTTGAATTAACAAAAGTAGTCAGAGAAATTCAGGAATTTATTATAGAAGATTTATCTAACTGGTATATTAGAAGATGTAGAAGAAGATTTTGGTCAACTGATCTTGATGAAGATAAAAAAGCCGTTTATAATACAACCTATGAAGTATTAGTAGGTATATGTAAGATAATAGCTCCTTTTGTACCATTTATATCAGAAGAACTTTATCGCAATCTGACAGGAGAGGAATCTGTTCATTTAGCTTTGTATCCAGAGGTAAATGATATGCTTATCAATAAAGAAATTGAAGATAGAATGGATTTAGTTAGAAATCTAGTTGGATTAGGAAGAGCTTCTAGAGAGTCCGCTAAGATTAAAGTTCGTCAACCTCTAAGAGAAGTTCTAATAGATGGTAAATATGAAGAAAAAATAAGTGATTTGATACCATTAATAAAGGAAGAATTAAATGTGAAAGAGGTAATATTTGAAAATGATCTTTCACAATTTATGAATTTTTCATTGAAGCCAAATTTTAAAATTGCAGGTTCAATCCTTGGATCTAAGATTAAGTCCTTTGGTAAGGTGTTAAATGAACTTAATGCCAAGGAAACAGTTGAAAAACTTGAAAATGGAGAGACATTGACACTTAATTTAAATGGAGAAGATACAACAATAGAAAAGGATTATGTTCTAGTTACTATATCATCTAAAGAGGGCTTTAATGTTACAATGGAAAACAATTTATTTGTTATTTTAGATACAACATTGACTCCAGATTTAATTAAGGAAGGTTATGCAAGGGAATTTGTATCTAAGATTCAACAAATGAGAAAGAACAATGGATACGAAGTACTGGATAATATCAATATATTCTACAATGGCTCAGATGAAATTAAATCAGCTATAGATGAATTTGAAGAAATCATTAAAAAAGAAACATTGGCTCAATCAATAGAAAGAGTTAATGAAGAAGGTTTAGAAGAACAAGACTTAAACGGTCAAATGACAGGAATTAGATTAGAAAGAATATAGATTTGGTAGAGAGGAGAGATAGCGAAAGCTATCTTTTTTCGTTATAGAGCAAGTTTTGAATAAAAGAAGGATTTGCATTTACTTTGCCAATATATTAAAATCGAAATTAATTATTAAAAAAGGATTATGAATATGATATTTGAAGAAAATGAAAAATATGTCTAGAAATATTATAAAATTATCAAAAAAAGTAAAATATCATTATTAATAAAACAGGCATAATAGCTAAGATTATTGTACCCCTACATTATAATGGAACTTATTTAAAAAATTATGTCGTAAAAATTCAATAGATATTTTAAAAAGAGAGGAAGAGATATGATATGAAACAGGTTAAACTAAAGGATGGAAAAACTATAGTAATCAGAGCAGCTGAAAAATCAGATGCGGCTAATATGCTAGAATACATTGATAAAATAAGTTATGAATCGGACAATTTAACTTTTGGACCTGGTGAATTTGGAATAAATATTGAACAGGAAGAGGAATTTATAGATAATATATCAAGACAAAATAACGCTTTATTTATTATTGCAGAACATGATGGAAAAATAGTAGGCAATTTAAATTTTTCTAGTAGGAAGAGACCTAGAATAATACATACAGGTGAATTTGGCATAAGCATTTTGAAAGATTATTGGGGGGAAGGATTAGGAACAGAGTTAATAAGCTATCTAATTGATTGGAGCAAGAATAGCGGCATAATAAAAAAGATAAACTTGAGAGTTAGAACAGATAATATTCCTGCGATTCATTTATATAAAAAGTTAGGCTTTAAAGTAGAGGGTACTATTTCAAGGGATTTAAGGATAAATGATAAGTTCTATGACACCTTTCATATGGGCTTAGAAATTGATTAAGATAATGAAATAGAATGGAGAAAAATGTCTTAATAAAAATATCTCGTTTTTATTGACTTATAAAAATTATAGTGATATTTTTATAATATAAATGGTATATACAACATATCAATATAACAATAATACTTATCTAACTCACATTTAAGAATCTTTTCTATATTAATTTCATAATTTTTACCAAAGACTAGTTTACCAAACAATGAACAAATAAAACATTATTTGGAGGTGATATTAAAGTTATTAGAGATTTAGGTTAAAAAATTGCAAAGGGGGCAAAAAAGTGGAAGGGTATGGATTTTTTATACCATTAATTCTAGGTGCATGGGCCTATATATCTCAAATTGCTCAGCTAACAGGTCTATGGTGGGCAGAAGCATTAATTAGTGGTGCACTTACCGGTCTTATTGTTGGAGATTTTGAATTAGGTTTACAAATTGGAGCAACCTTAACACTAATGTCATTAGGTATGTGGACATATGGGGGTGCAACTATGCCTGACTTTAATACCGGAGCCATAATTGGAACTGCTATCGGAGCGCTTGGTTCTGGGTTGGAGGGCGGATTAGCAATAGCTATACCAACATCTTTACTAATGACACAATTGGATGTTTTAGGCCGTGCCACTACTACAGTTTTTATTCATGGGGCGGACAGACAATTAGAAACAATGAATTTAAAAGGTGTAACCAAAATGCATTTACTAGGACAGATACCATGGGGATTGAGCAGAGGTATCCCGGTATTTTTAGCTGTATGGCTTGGAGCAGGACCTATCCAGTCCTTAATTGAATGGTTTCCACAATGGTTTATAAATGGTATTCAATTATCGGGTAAAATGTTACCGGCTCTTGGATTTGCTTTATTACTTTCTCAAATAAATGTAAAAAAATATTGGCCATATCTATTGATCGGGTTTGTATTATTTGCTTATTTGAATATGTCTCTAATAGGTATCGCTTTAATAGCACTTGCAGTCTCAATAATTATAATGCATATGGAAGGGAGGTCTTCTAATGCCAGATAGTGAAGTAAAATTAACTCAAGAGGTTGAAAAAGTAAAGCTTGATAAACAAACATTAAAGAAATCATTATTTAGAGATATGTTCACACTTCAGTGGTCTTGGAATTATGAAAGAATGCAGGCACTAGGATTTCTATGGGCTATTCTCCCAGTGCTTCAAAAAGTTTATAAAAAGGAAGATGAACTAAAAGAAGCTATGAAGAGACATTTACAGTTTTACAATACAAATCCAGTTGCATCTCCTTTAATTCTTGGGGCGACCATAGCTTTAGAAGAAGATCGTGCTGGTAAAGCCGCAAGTAGTATAAAGGTTGGATTAATGGGTCCTCTTGCAGGCATAGGAGATACTATACAGGCTGTCTTATTCAGACCTATAATTGCTGTTATTGCTGCTTCTTTGGCTATGAGCGGCAGTGGGATTGGTCCATTACTTATTTTTTTGGCAGGCATATTATGGATGGCAGTAAAAGTTCCTCTATTCTGGCTAGGTTATAACAAGAGCACTGCTTTAATTAGTGATGTTGCTGGGGATGGTCTATTGGATAGCATAACAAACACTGCTACAATTGCTGGAATAACCGTCATTGGTGGTTTTATACCTAGTATTATGAAAGGATTGGTAACACCTTTGCAATTTGCTAGAACCATTACGGTTGATGGGCAGGATGTTGAAAAGGTTATAGAGGTACAGGAGGTACTTAATGGGATTGTACCATATTTGATTCCTGTACTGGTTGTCGGACTTGCATATTATTTAATCAAGAAGAAAGTGTCTCCAGTCAAGATACTCTTAGTTTTAGTTGCATTGGCATTCATAACTAGTTTATTAGGAATTTTATAGAATTTAGTCAAGTAAAAAATAGCAAAGATAGTCTCCTTTTTTACTAATCCTTTTTAAAAAGGAGACTTATCTTTTTATCAATTTATGGAAGGGTGCATGAAATGATTGGAATTGTTCTGGCAAGTCATGGACAATTGGTAAAAGAATTACTTAAATCTTCAGAAATGATTATGGGAATACAAGACAATATAATTGCAATTACCCTTGAGCCAGATGAAGATCCATTTGTACTTAAGGATAAAATATATGAGGCTTGTAAAGAAATTGATGATAGTGATGGTGTTATAGTTCTAGTAGACTTAATGGGAGGTTCACCTGGCAACGCCGCTGCATATGTAGCTATGGATGGATATCCTGTTATAACTGGGGTTAACTTGCCAATGCTACTAGAATTAATTGCAATGAGAAATTTAGAAATTGAAGAGGTTGTAAACCATATCATGATTAAAGGAAAAGAAAGTATTAATGATTTAAGAAATTTGTTGAGGAGGTAGTACTGTGATAGTACACATGAGAATTGATAACAGATTGATACATGGACAGGTAACAGTTACTTGGGTAAGCTCTTTAGGGGCTGATCATCTTATGGTAGTTAATGACGAGGTTGCAGATGATCCAATACAGAAAACCATGCTTCCAATGGCAGCTAGAGGAGTAAAAACATCTGTATTATCTATAGAAGATGCCGTAAGACATTGTAAGGAGGCATTAGACAAGGAAAAGATAATGATCATTGCTAAATTTCCTTCTGATGCATTGGCGTTGTTAGAAAAAGGTATTGAACCAAAGGAGATAAATGTAGGAAACCAAGCACCTCTTCCAGGTACAAAATATAAGATGGTGACAAAATCCATAGCAGTAACACCAGATGACGCTAGAATATATAGAAGAATAAATGAATTGTATCATCTAACATCTCAAATGATACCTTCTGATTCAAAAAAAGATTTTATTAAGCTAATAGAGGATAAAGGATTATAGTTTTCATAGGGGGTATGACATAAAGGTAGGATTTTTAAAGGCAGAGAGGTGAAGAAATGAGTGTGTTGATGCTAAAAGGTAATAGGATTTATACACCACAAAGAATAGTCAAAGGTGCAATTCTTATAGAAGAAAAGAAAATCAAAGAAATTATAACGGAAAATGATAGAGTTGATAATTTCACGGGAGATGTTATTGATGTCCGAAACAATTCTATTATTCCAGGATTAATCGACATTCACATTCATGGAACAGGTGGATGGGGAGTTACAGGTGGAACTACCGAAGATATAAGAGGATTGACAAGATACCTTGCCTCCAAAGGGGTTACTTCTTTTCAGCCAACTATAGGCGGGAATACCTTAGATGTTGTAAAAGACTCTGTAAATAACTTAAGAACTGTTATTGAAGAAGGTCATGAAGGAGCAAAAATATTAGGTATTCATATGGAAGGGCCTTTCCTTAATCCTGAGAAGAAAGGAGCTTTTAAAGTAGAGTATCTGCTTAAACCTTCACTTGAATTGATGGAGGAATTTCTGAAAATAGGTAATGGGCATGTAATTCATGTTTCTATGGCGCCTGAATTAGAAGGTGCTGAAGAAGTTATAAAATACCTTGTCTATAAAAACATATTAGTTTCCGGTGCTCATACTAATGCCAATATAGCACAGACTAAAAAAGGAATTGATTGGGGTATAAGACTTTCAAATCACACTGGAAATGCACAAAGGTCAATTCATCATAGAGAGCCTGGAGCATTGGGTGGATATTTGTTAGATGAAAGAGTTGATTGTGAATTAATATGTGATTTATATCATATTCATCCTGATATGGCTAAATTAATTATTAAAATAAAATCTGTTGATAGGATTTGTTTAATTTCTGATTCTATTGAAGCAACAGGGATTAAACCTGGAGAATATAACTTTTTAGGTAGGATGGCTTTGGTTGATGAAGATGGATGGAGTAAGTTGCCTGATGGAACAATTGCTGGAAGTACTAAGGATATGATATATGGATTTAGAAATCTAGTTAAAGAGCTGAATTTCTCAATGGAAGATGCAATTAAAATGGCATGTGTCAATCCAGCAAGACTTTCCAATGTATTGGATTCAAAAGGCACAATAGAGGTAAATAAAGATGCAGATTTAGTTGTTATTGATGATGAATTTAATGTAATGTATACATTTGTTGAAGGGAAATTGGAATATAGTAAAGATTTTAATTACGATTATTGCAATCCCAAAATTATACCGGTTAGGACTATGAAAGAAGCTAGGGGGGATTATATTGGTCAATGCTGATTTATTCTTTAAAGAGGCATATAAGATAATTGATAAGCTTGAACATACTCAGATGGACAATATTATTGATGCTGGTAAATTGTTGTCGGACTGTATAAAAAACAACGGAGTAATTCATATCTTTGGTTCAGGACATTCTAAAGCTTTTGCCATGGAAATGGTCTATAGGGCAGGGGGATTAGTACCGACACATAGAATTTCTTTAGACGATTTAGCATTGAAAGGATTAATTTCAGGGGATGATTTATCAGCTCCGGAAATAGAAAGAGATCCAGAAAATGCACATAAATTATGGAGCCTTTACAATATAGAACCTCAAGATGCATTTATCATAGTTTCAAATTCGGGTAGAAATGGTGCTATTGTAGAACTTGCATCAATGGTTAAAGAAAGAAATATGCCTTTAATTGTTGTTACCTCTATGAAACATACAAAATCAGTAAGTTCCCGACACGAAAGTGGGAAGAATCTATATGAATTCGGTGATGTTGTAATTGATAATTGTGGACCTATAGGAGATGCACTTCTGCAAGTAGAGAGTCTTTTAATGAAGGTTTGTTCAATATCTTCAATAGCAGGAGCATTTATAGCTCAGGGATTAACTGCTGAGATAATAGGTAATTTAAAAGAAAGTGGTATAACTACACCAGTATTTATCAGTGCTAATGTAGACAATGGAGATGATTATAATAATGCACTTAGAGCTAAATATGAGGGAAGGATTTGATATTAGGTATATAAAAAATTATATAGACATAGACACAATATTGGGGTGAAATTCATGGATAAATTAGATATACTATCTACTGAAAGCGTGAATCCTAACACGTATAATCTGGATACATTAGATGTAGATGAAATTGTTAAGATAATTAATGAAGAGGATAAAAAGGTTGCAATTTCAATTGAAGAGGTAATTCCACAAATATCAGAGGCTGTCAGAAAAATTAAAGAAAGATGGGATAGAGAAGGTAGAATAATATATATAGGGGCAGGGACTAGTGGAAGATTAGGTGTCTTGGACGCAGCAGAGAACCCTTCAACATTTGGAACTGATCCGTCAAGGGTTATTGGCATATTGGCTGGTGGAGATAATGGAATGAAGAAACCCATTGAGGGAGTTGAAGATAGCTTTGAACAAGGATACAAGGATTTGGAGGCTATAAATCTTGATGAAAATGATTCCGTTATAGGAATTGCTGCAAGTGGTAGAACACCTTATGTATTTGGGGCCTTTAAGAAATGTGGTGAAGTAGGTGCCCTAAAAATAGGTATTGCATGTAATAAACAGGCAAAGTTAAAGGACGCAGTGGATATTGCAATATTGCCGGAGCCCGGACCAGAGGTAATCATGGGTTCAACAAGAATGAAAGCTGGTACAGCCCAGAAAATGGTTCTAAACATGATAAGTACCACCTTGATGGTTATATCAGGGAAAGTGTATAAAAATCTTATGGTAGATATGCAACAGGTCAATGAAAAATTAAGATATAGAACTGAGAGAATGGTATCTATAGCATGTAATGTAGATATAGACAAGGCTAAAAAACTATTAGCTGATGCAGATGGAAATGTTAAGATTGCGATATTAATGAATAATGGTTTGACTAAAGAAGAAGCAATAACTGGACTAGAAAAACACAATGATATTATTCATAAGGTGTTGGAGGATATTAATCGAGTTTGACAATAACAATTACTTGTAATATAAATATTTTGAGGTGAACAAAATGAGAAAGGTGCAAAAGAGCAATCCAATTCCTTTGTATTATCAACTTAAGGAAATACTTATGGAACTTATAGATAATGAGGAATTAAAACCAGGAGATGCCATTCCTACAGAAAGAGAACTTTGTGAGATCCACGGTATTAGTAGAATGACTGCAAGAAAGGCTATAGTAGACCTTGCTACTGAAGGTGTAGTTTATAGAGAGCAAGGAAGGGGTACATTTGTAGCTGAACCTAAAATAAAACAGCAGCTTTCTCAACTTAAGAGTTTTACAGAACAAATGAGTGAAAAAGGACTCAATACTTTTACAAATATAGTATCGTTTGTAATAAAGGATGCAACAAAGAAAATTTGTAATCATTTAGAATTAGGTGACAATAAGGCTGTATTTGAAATTAGAAGACTAAGATACGTAGAAGATGAACCTATTGCTTTTGAAACTGTATGGCTGCCCTTCCATATGTGTCCTGAACTCACGAGAGATACACTTGAGGGGGAATCACTCTATAAGATTCTTAGAGAAAAGTTTGGATACAATTTTGATTTTGCTAAACAAAGTATAGAACCAATTGCAATTAATGAATATGAAAGTAAGCTGCTAAAGATTGATCAAAAATCACTTGCACTGCTATTTAGACGTACGACGTATTTAGATGATGGAAGGGCTATAGAATATACTAAAACTATAAACAGAAGTGATAAATATAAGTATGAAGTAGTACTTAAATCCTAGAAAGAATCAAGAATTGATAAAAAACCATACTTGGGGGTGTATGGTTTTTTATTTACAATAATTCATTCTTTAGTATAGTTAGTTTAATATCCTCATAACTAATATCATCGGGGAGCATTTCCTTTATAGGCTTTAACTTTTTCAATCCTACATGATTAATGGCACTTAAGATTTTTTCTTCTTTATCAGGATTATCCATAAAATTATCCCAATTTACAGCTTGTCCCTTTTCTACACATTTTGACAAATGCTCAATTATAGTGTTTACAGTAAATCCTCTTTTTTCGGCAATTTCTTTAAGTGTCAAATTTTGAAGATATAAATTGTAAGTTTGTTGATATCTGTCAACATTGTTTTTTAATTCTAACTTATCTTCTTTCACTTTTTTTATTTCTGGTTTATTATTTTTAGCAGAATATTCATTTATAATTTCAAGAAAAGCCTCTCCATAAGTTTCATATTTTTTTAAACCGACTCCTTTTATTGTAAGCATTGCTTCCTTACTATGAGGGAAATATGATGCCATTTCCTTTAACGTTGAATCATGAAATATCATGAATGGTGCCATCTTTTTTTCTTGTGCTAGATGATATCTTAGCTCTTTTAGCTGATTATATAAATCCATATCAAAACTTTCAGGCAGAGTATTTGATTCACTATTACTTTTTTGAATTACTGATTTGATTTCTAAAAGATGCTTTTTATGATATACCTTTTCTTTGCCTTTTAATACATCTCTTGATTTGGAGGTAAGCTTCAATACAGGAAATTTATCTGTAGTAGCAACAATATATCCCATAGATATCAATGTCATTATTATTTCTCTAATAGTATTTTCACTATAATCCTTCATAATTCCGTAAGTAGATACATTATCTAATCCAAATGATAATACCCTTTTATTCCTTGAACCTCGAAGTACCTGAATAACTACTGATACTCCGAATCTCTCTTTAACCCTATAAATACACGATAAAATTTTCTGCGATTCTATTGTTATATCAACCATCTCTGAATTATCTAGGCAATTTCCACAGTTATTACATTTAACAATCTCGGGAGTTTCCCCGAAGTATTCTAATATCTTATTTCTTAAACAATCATTCGTATTACAATAATCCACTAAATATTGAAGGTTCTCGTATAATACATTTTCTCTCTGCTCAGAGAATGTACTATTTTGTATCAACAGCTTCTGTTTTACTATATCTGAAGGAGAATAAAGTAAAGTGCAATGACTAGGTTCGCCATCTCTTCCTGCTCTGCCTGCTTCTTGATAATAGCTTTCCATGTTCTGAGGCATATTATAATGAATTACGAACCGTACATCAGGTTTATCTATTCCCATACCAAATGCATTGGTTGCAACAATAATTTGAACCTTGTTTAATATAAATGCATCCTGGTTTTTTTGTCTTATATCAGAGTTCATACCCCCGTGATATGCTACTGCTTTAAATCTTTGCTGATTCAATTTTTCAGTTAAAGATTCTACAGTTTTTCTAGTGGCACAATAAATGATACCTGATTCGCCTTGGAAATTATTTTTTAAGTAATCAATTACATATGATAGTTTGTTGCTTACCTTCACTACTTGGTAAAATAGATTAGGTCTATCAAATCCAATTATGGATTCAATAGGGTTTTTAAGACCTAAAAGTTTTTTGATTTCTTTTACAATCAATTTTGTTGCTGTAGCTGTATAAGCAGCCACTACAGGTCTATTAGTCAAAGAATTTATAAATCTGGGAATTTCGGTATATGATGGTCTAAAATCATGCCCCCATTGGCTAATACAATGTGCCTCATCTATTGCAATCATTGAAATTTTAATATCTCTAACTAAATTCATAAATGAATATGAAGGTAGTCTTTCTGGTGCTATATATATTATTTTATATTTACCTTCTCGAATTTCTTGCAGTCTATAGTTAAGTTCATTATCGTCCAATGTACTATTTATAAAAGTACCAGGGATGCCCATTTCATTTAAGGAGTCTACCTGGTCTTTCATTAAGGATATTAAA
This sequence comes from Tissierella sp., assembly GCA_036844705.1. GTDB lineage: Bacteria > Bacillota > Clostridia > Tissierellales > Tissierellaceae > DAIUFH01. The sequence goes on along the minus strand of DAIUFH010000007.1, from coordinate 28,113 downwards.
GGGGATACTACTAAGGTAATCCCATCTAGCAATATGGCAGGTAGTTGATAGCATAGAGATTTGCCACCACCTGTAGGCATGATTCCTAAGACATCCCTTCCATCTAATACTCCTTTAACTAATTTTTCTTGCCCTTCTTTAAATTTGTCATATCCAAAATAGCTTTTCAAAGCATTATATGCATCCAACAAATCACTTCCTATTCGTATTCTATTAGTTGCTATTCACAGTACTTTAAATTGTGTAAAATCGAAAAATGATAAAAATACACACTCACGGTTTCGGAGATGAATAATTCTATAGCTCATTCCAGACAAAAATCCTACATCTTTCAATTCCCTTAGTGGTCTATCTTTAGGGACATGAAAGCTGCTTAACGGATTTTTATCTTCCATTCACTAAGAATTATAGTCACTCCTGCAAATGTTCCCTTAGGATTTTTATCATTTTTCTTTATCTGCTGTGATTAACTGTGAATAGTAACTTCTATTATGGGTTATCATGTTGTTAAATCAATTTTTATTGGGCTTCCAATGACAATTTCATCCCTATTTACAATGGAATCATAAGCTAGTATTTCAACTCCATTTTCACTGGCTAACTTAACAGCTTCTGAAAAATTTTTATCCATTTCCCAATTTAATCTAAAGATTTCAGGTCCTTTCATCTGAATGAGAAAGAATATTGTTCCTCTATAACCTTGTTTTACCGCCTCAATCATTTCTAGCACATGCTTAGCTCCTCTTTCAGTAGGGGCATCTGGGAACCTGGCAATTCCATTTTCTTCGAGAGTTACTCCCTTAACTTCTATAAATCCTTTTTCCTTAGCTGTTTCATAATAGATATCAAATCTTGAATTACCATATTTTGATTCTCTTCTTATATGAGTAAAATCTTGATAGCTTTGTATTTTTCCCTCCTTTAAAGCATCAAACACAACAGCGTTCGGAACTTGAGAATCCATGTTTATCAACAAATCATCTTTAAATACCGCTATTAGTGAATACTTTGTTTTTCTTTTAGGATTATTAGAACAGTCTTCTAAGATTATTTTATTTCCTGGAATTAACAATTCCCTGCATCGTCCAGTATTTTTTACGTGTACAGTCTCTTTCTTACCATCTATTGAAACTTGAGCTATAAACCTGTTTGGTCTTTTAATAAATATTCCTTCTTTTATTTTTATATAATTCATTTTAACTCCTTAGCAAATATATTCTCCTGTCATTTATTGTATCATATGGTATGATTATATTTAAGGAGTGTTTAATATGTATAAAGAAAAACTTAAATCAATAATAGAAAATAGCAACAATATAGTATTTTTTGGAGGGGCTGGGGTTTCTACAGAAAGTGGTATACCTGATTTTAGATCATCAGAGGGTATATATTCAAAAAGAATAGACCAAAAAATTTCACCGGAAGAAATAATTAGCCATAGTTTTTTTAAGAGGAATACTGAAGAATTTTTTAAATTTTATAAGGAAAATATGATTTATACAGATGTTAAGCCTAATACCGCTCACATCGTATTGGCTGAACTAGAAAGGGAAGGTAAATTAAAAGCAATAGTTACTCAAAATATTGATGGACTGCATCAGATGGCAGGATCCAAAAACGTACTTGAACTACATGGTTCTATACATAGGAACTATTGTGAAAATTGTGGTAAAAAATATAGCTTGGATTATATAATAAACTCTGATGGAGTACCTAGATGTACAGAATGTAATGGAATCGTGAGGCCAGATGTTGTTCTATATGAAGAATCTCTTGATATGGAAGTGCTTGAAAGAGCTGTAGACTTTATCCAAAAGGCAGATGTACTAATTGTAGGAGGAACTTCTCTAGTAGTATATCCTGCAGCGGGGTTAATAAGATATTATGGTGGTGATAAGCTGATATTAATCAATAAATCAGAAACCCCATATGATAACAGAGCGTTGCTGACATTTAATGATAGTATCGGTAAGGTTTTAGGGTACCTTAAGGATTGATAAGGAGGGTCTACAACCCTCCTTTAAACATTACGAATATATTTTATCAATTTTTGCTGCTAATATAAAATCATTTTCATGAAGACCTTTTATTTTATAGGTTGTAAGACGAATCCTTACCCATCCCCATGAAAGAGTTATTTCAGGATGATGTCCTTCGGACTCAGCTAGATTGCCTACCTTGTTAGTAAAATCTAGGCCTTCTTTAAAGTCTTTAAATTTGAATGTTTTTTCGATTACTTTATTGTCTAATACCTTCTAACCTTCTTTTAACCCTTTTAGAAAAATCTTTATAAAATCTTCATCCAAAGGATCGGCTCCTATACTACATGGAACACATTTTTTATTGGTTAAATCCTCCATAATCATACCTCCATTCAATGTATTAATACCCATAAAGTCCTAATGTAAATAATATTTTTTACAATGTATTTAGTTATGATATAATCATTATGTTAAGTAAAGAGAGGGTAAAAATTGGTGGACTAGTAATCAGAAGTGCAAAGGAACTATAGTTATAAGATGGAGGGACTTAATGAAAGTATATATTACTAGACATGGTACTACAGAATGGAATATTAAAAGAATACTCCAGGGATGGGGAGATTCGAATTTGACTGAGGATGGCATAATGAGGGCAATAAAATTAGGAGAAAAATTGCAGAATGTAAAGTTTGACATGATATATTCAAGTCCTCAAAATAGAGCTTTGGAGACTGCAAAATTGATACGAGGTAACAGAAATATTAAAATAGAAACAACTGTCAATATTAGAGAACTTGGTTTTGGCATTTGGGAAGGAATGTGTATAGACGATATAGCTAATAAATATCCTGAAGAGTTTTCTATTTACAATAATGACCCAGTAAGATTTGTTCCCATGAAAGGGGAATCCTATGAGGAGTTATTCAAGAGGATTAATATCTTTATAGATGAAATAAAATCTAAGAAATATGAAAATATATTAGTAGTTACTCATGGAGTAACTATTAAGGCATTGATAGCAAATATAAAAGGACTACCACTGGAGGAATTTTCAAAACTTCCTGTTTATACTGGTACAGCGCTGAATATCGTTGAATTGAAAGAAGACAAAATGGAATTTATTGTAGAAAATGATGTATCTCATTTGGATATACAGGAATTTGATTTATATAGGTGGTAATAGGAGTATAATATGAGATTAAAGAGAGACTTTTATGATAGAAATACAATACTGGTAGCTAGAGATTTATTGGGTAAAATTATAGTACATAAGACTGATTCAAGTATCTATAAAGGCATAATAGTTGAAACAGAAGCTTATATAAATTCTAAGGATGAAGGTGCACATTTCAATAAGGGCTTGACAGAAAGGACAAGGATTATTGACGAACCCGGCGGGCATATATATATTTATAATATATATGGAATGTATCAGCTGTTCAATATAGTTACAGAAAAAAAGGGAGTCCACGGGGCAGTATTGCTAAGAGCTTTAGAGCCAATTTCTGACATTGAAGAAATGTATAAAAATAGGTATAATCGGGAATATAATGCTCCATCAAAGAGGGAAATTATAAATATGACTAATGGTCCTGCAAAGTTAGTCATGGCTATGGGTTTGTCTAAAGAAAAATTCTATGGGTCTGATTTAGTTAATGATGATAGAATCTGGGTAGAAGATGCTGCTCAAAAGATCAATGCTGAGGATATTGTTAGAAGCAAGAGAATAAATATAGACTATGCTACCTTTGGAAAGGACTATCTTTTGAGATTTTTTATTAAGGACAATAAATTTGTATCCAAATAGACAGAAAGGAACCATCTATATATGAACTATAAAATCAAACAAAAACAAAAGAAAAATATCTTTAGGGAAATGTTTGAATGGATTATAACTATTGCTATGGCAGTTGTAGTATCATTGTTTATAGTATCTAATATTGTCTCAATGACTACAATTAAAGAGCAATCAATGGAGCCGACACTTCAGGAAAACAATAGGGTTGTTGTAAATAAGATAGGATATCAATTTAATGAACCAAAAAGAGGAGATATCATTATCTTAAATAAAGTTAGTTTAGAAAAAGGTATATTTAAAAATATGTTAAATGAAGGTAAAGATATTTTAGATGGTATAAAATATCGTTTTACAGGTAATATTGAGAAGAATAATCTTATAAAAAGAGTCATAGGTGTATATGGTGATCTTATTGACATACAGGACGGTAAGTTGTATATAAACGGTAAGGTTCAAGAAGAAGAGTATATTAAGGAACCTACTATTGCAGGCTCTATGCTAAAATTCCCAGTTGAGGTTCCTAAGGATAAGGTGTTTGTACTTGGAGATAATAGAGGTAATAGCATGGATAGTAGGGATTTAGGTTTTATAGATATTTCGCAAATAAAAGGAAAGGCTTTTTATAGGATATTTCCTTTCAGCAGTTTTGGAAAGATAAAGTAAATAATTTGTACAAACTATCATATTCTACCCCTTTAATTACTACAATATAAAGAGAAAATTAAAGGGGTGTTTTTATGGATAGGTTATTAAATACTAGATTGATTATCTGGATAATTATTGTAGTCTCTATATTGTTTATAATATACGGAGTTATAGTCAAAATAAATAATAGATCAAGAATTCAACAATCAATAGAGCTAACATATTTTCCAAAAAAAAATATGACAAAAATATTTAAGAACGCTACAGAGAATGCCAGCTTTACTCATATTGTAGATAAAATTGCTAATGGAAAGATTCAACTAAAACAGGTAGATTTATTGACAAGGACTGTGCTTGTATATGATGTTACAGGTGATTCAATCAGACTTGTATATACAGAGGAAGTAGGAAATGATGGATTTGAGAAGGATTATATCTCGAATTTGGTTCCTAATAGGGAAGACACCATATTAAAGTCTCCAGTTGAGGCAGGAACTAAATGGATGGATGATGATGGAGGCCAATATGAGATTATAAAAACCAAAGCATTAGTTGAAACCAATGCAGGAGACTTTGAGACAGTTGTGGTTAGATATACTAACAAGGATTTCACAGTAAAGGAATATTATGCTCAAGATATCGGTTTGGTAAAGATAGTAGTCAATAACTATGGTGAATTCTTATTGGAGCAAATAACATACTAATTTCAATGATTTTCCTCTATTACGATATGCTACAATCAAAATAGTATATATGAGGTACCTTTTCAATGGTTTCCATTTTTAGAGCAAATTTTTCCTTAGGTCGTGTCACATATGTTTGAATTCTCTAGATGCCCAAATAGCTTGAATTTAAAATATTTCTTTAAATAATATTATTTTCATGATATAATCAATTGGTGTAAATAATGTGACTATTGGAAATAATAAGTTATTGTAAAACTGTATAAAAAGGTTTTAAGAATCTTTTAAATATAATGCTAGTTAAGGGGGAAATGAAGGATGAAAGCGTATTCAGCTGACAAAATCAGAAATGTAGCTTTACTAGGACACAGTAGTAGTGGAAAAACAACTTTAACAGAAGCGGTTTTATTTGCATTAGGAATTACCAATAGGCAAGGGAAAGTATCAGACGGAAATACAATGTCTGACTTTGATAAAGAAGAAATAGCTAGAAAAGTATCCATTGGAACATCAGTTATACCTGTTGAATGGAATAACATAAAGTTCAATTTATTAGATACACCAGGATATTTTGATTTTATTGGTGAAATGTATGGTGCTAAAAGAGCCAGTGAAGGATCTGTTCTATTAGTTGATGCTTCCTCTGGTATTGAGGTTGGAACTGAAAAGTCATGGAGAAACTTGGAGAAATATAAGACTCCAAGAATTATTTTCTTGAATAAAATGGACAAAGAAAATATTGATTTCGACAAAGTACTCGAAGACTTAAAAGCTAAATTTGGAGAAAAAATAATACCATTTGCATTGCCGATAGGAGTATCTGATAAGTTTAATGGGTTTACGAACGTTTTAGAGGGCAAATCCTATGAGTACAATGGAAATGTAAGAAAGGAAATACCTGTACCTAATGAGCATGAAGGTTTAGTTGAGGAAATAATAGAAAATATCAATGAAAAGGTTGCTGAAACAGATGAAGAACTAATGGAGAAATATTTTGGAGGGGAACCTTTTACTGCTGAAGAATTGGAAAAAGGAATTAGACTTTCAATTGAAAGTGGTGATTTGACACCTCTATTAGTTGGTTCATGTGAAAAAACTATAGGGGCAGATTTCCTATTAGAAGTTATTGGTAAATATATGCCTTCTCCATTAGATATTGGTTCATATAAAGGATTAGATGATAATGATGATCCTGTAGAGAGAAAGGTAGACGTTAAAGAACCTTTTTCTGCTGTTGTATTCAAGACAATAGTAGACCCATTTGTCGGAAAGATATCTCTATTCAAGGTTTTATCAGGGAAAATTACAAAGGATATGGAGCTATACAATTCAACCAAGGATAAGGCTGAAAAATTAGGAGGGTTATTCTATTTAAGAGGTAGAAATCAGATTGAAACATCAGAAATCGTAGCTGGTGATATAGGTGCTACTTCTAAGCTTAACTATACTCAAACAGGGGATACACTTTGCAATAAAAATAATCAAACTATATATGACAAGATTGAATATCCTAAACCAACATTATACTTAGCAGTTGAAGCAAAAAATAAAGGCGATGAAGAAAAGATTGGTTTATCTTTAAATAAATTGACAGATGAGGATCCATCATTTACAGTTGAAAGAAACTCGGAGACAAAACAGCTTTTAATTGGTGGTCAGGGGAATATGCAGCTTACTGTTATAACAGATAAACTAAAAAACAACTTTGGTGTAGAAGTAAAGTTAGTCAATCCAAAGATTGCATATAGAGAAACAATTAAAGCTACATCATCTGTACAAGGCAAGCATAAGAAACAATCAGGTGGAGCAGGCCAATATGGTGATGTCTACATGAGATTTGAACCATGTGAGGAACCATTTGTATTTGCTGAAGAAATATTTGGAGGGGCCGTTCCAAGAAACTTTTGGCCTGCAGTTGAAAAAGGTATAAGGGAATCTTTAGAGCATGGGGTGCTTGCAGGATATCCAGTAGTAAACATTAAGGCAACATTGTTTGATGGTTCTTACCATGATGTTGACTCCAATGAAATGTCATTTAAGCTTGCAGCAATACTTGCTTTCAAGAAGGGTATGGAAGCGGCTAAGCCAGTATTACTAGAGCCAATAGTAAAGGTTGAAGTATCAATCCCAGACGATTATATGGGTGATGTCATGGGAGATATGAACAAACGTAGAGGTAGAATTTTAGGTATGGAACAACAGGACGATGGAACCCAAAAGATTATAGCAGAAGCTCCACATGCGGAAATGTTCCAATATGCTATAGACTTGAGAGCTATGACTCAGGCAAGGGGAAACTTCAATATGGAATTTGTAAGATATGAAGAAGTTCCAAGTATGATTGCAGATAAAATAATTGCAGGAGCCAAGGCAGAAAAAGAAAACAATTAATAGATGATTAAAAAAAAGCTCAACAAAAGGTTGGGCTTTTTTTACCAAAAAACTTTATTTATTTCGTAAATAATGATATATTATAAGTAGATATATATGTAAGCTATCAAAACGATAAAGGCAAACTTAGGGAAACTTAAGGACGCAAAACTACAGGGCCTGAAATGGCAGCCAGTTTCCGAAAGGAGAGTTTACGTGATTAGAAAGGCAATCAGTATTATTTTTATGTTTGTTTTTTTTAGTGTAAGCATTGGACAAGCTTATGCTGGTTCTTTATATAACATTTCCGTATTAAATAACAATGAGATTAAAGTTGAGAGTACAAGATATGGAAGTGACATGAGAGTTATGGTTGAAAAGGGTAATGACAAATATTATTATAACCTCAATAATTCAGCAGAAGAGATACCAGCACAACTTGGTAAAGGTATATATTTAGTTAAAATATTAGAAAATACAAGTGAAAATAAATATAAGGTAGTTTATAAATCTCATGTCGATATGAATAGCAATTCAATTGATGTATTTCTTTCATCTAGTCAGCCTGTATATTGGGAAAATAAAACTAAGCTCACTGAGCTTGCTGACCAATTGACAAGAAGTTGTAAAACTGATAAAGAAAAAATTGAAGCGGTTTACGATTATATTGTAAATAATATAAAATATGATTTTTTAAAAACAAATTATATTTCAGATGATTATGTCCCTGATATAGAAGCTGTAATTGAAAGTAAAAAAGGTATATGCTATGATTATGCTGCTCTGTTTGCGGGTATATTAAGATCAGAAGGTATTTATACTAAATTAGTGAAGGGTTATAAAAATGATATGAATGCATATCATGCGTGGAATGAAGTGCTGTTAGAGGGTGAATGGGTTTTAATAGATACTACTTATGATGCAGCCCTTAGCGTTTTAAATAATCAGAGTATGATAAAAGCATTTAGTGAATACAATAAAATTAGAGAATATTGAAATAGGCTGAGAAATCAGCTTAATTTTAGTAAAGAAGGACAAAGAAAGTCAAAGTCAAAGGAGCGATATAATGTCCGGATTGAGCAATTTAATAGAAAAGTTCATTATTAGTTTATTAGAGGAGGCAAATGGCAGTGTAGAAATTCAACGAAATGAATTAGCAGAGTATTTTGATTGTGCACCTTCGCAAATTAATTATGTTCTATCTACACGATTTACACCATATAAGGGGTATTATATAGAGAGTAGAAGAGGCGGTGGTGGGTATATTAAAATTGTAAAGGTTAGCTTCGATGAGAATGAGGATATTAATGATATCATAGTAAATACTATAGGGGATTCTATTACAAAAAACAAGGCTTTTGATATTGTAGATAGCTTGAGAGATGAAGATATTGTTACTGATAGAGAATCCAATATTATAAAAGCAGCTATTAGTGACAGTGCAATAAACTGCGATAATAGTCTTAGAAATGTTTTAAGAGCAGATATATTAAAAAATATTTTGTTAATACTTGTTATGTAGGGGGGATATTATGTTGTGTGATATTTGTAAAAAAAGAAATGCAAGTTTACATTATACAAAGATTATCAATGGAAAAATAGAAGAGAAACATTTATGTGAAATATGTGCTTTCGAAAATCAAGATTTCGACATTTATAAACCATTTTCAATTCATAAATTGTTTTCAGGTCTCTTTGATAATTCCAAGATTGATGAAGATACAGAAGTTGATGACATTACCTGTTCTAACTGTGGTTTAACCTTAAGCACATTTCAAAAGACGGGTAAATTGGGATGCGCCAAATGCTACGATGAGTTTTCACAATATATAAAACCTATTATAAATGGAATTCATGGACATTACCATCATAGAGGCAAGGCTCCAAATAGAATTGGACCTGATATTTTGCTGGAAAAGGAAGTTGATGAATTGTCCATGAAGCTAGAAGAGGCAGTAAAAGCAGAAGAGTTTGAACAGGCTGCAGTACTAAGAGATGAAATAAAGAGAATGAAGGAAAAGCTTCAAATGAATAGGGAGTGATATTGTGGCTAGACCGTTAGAAAACACTTCAAAGGATCAAGATGTAGCTGTTAGCACTAGAATTAGAGTAGCTAGAAATTTAAACGAATATAAATTTCCTCTATATATGAGCATTGAAGAATCTGATAAGCTTACAGATTCTATATTAATTACCATGAAGGAAACTTTTAATGACTCAAATTATAGATTTTACCGTATAAGGGATTTAACACAAAATGAAAGGCTTATGTATATAGAACAACATTTGATAAGTCCAGGACTTATCCAGAAGATGGATAAAAGTAGTTTTTTAATAAGAGATGATGAAAAAGCAACAATTATGATAAATGAAGAAGATCACCTAAGAATTCAGACTCTTTTACCTGGGTTGAATTTAGATGAGGCTTGGCTATCGTGCTCAGATATAGATGACAAGCTGGAGTCAAAACTAAATTTTGCATATCATAAGGAACTGGGATATTTAACCTCGTGTCCTACCAACGTAGGAACAGGGTTAAGGGCATCTGTAATGGTTCATTTGCCGTGTCTTACTATGACTGGGAATGCAAATTCCTTATTTGAAGCACTAAGAAAAATAGGGTTAACAGTCAGAGGGATTTATGGGGAAGGTTCAGAAGCCATAGGAAATTTATATCAGATTTCAAATCAGATTACATTAGGTGAGACAGAAGAAGAAATAATAAATAAATTAAATAAGCTTATTTCTCAGGTAGTAACTAAGGAAAGAAATACACGAAAATTTCTACAGAATAAAAAAGGTATTGAGGTGGAAGATAAGGTATTTAGATCATATGGTATATTGTGTAATAGTAGGCTAATATCTTCTAAGGAGGCAATGAAGCACTTATCCAATGTAAAATTAGCATATGATATGGGTTATATAACAGATACAAAATTGGAAGGTATTCTAAAATTGATGGTAGATATCATGCCAGCAAATTTACAGAACATAGTAAATAAAGAAGCGGAAAAAGAAGAGAGAGATAAAGTAAGAGCTAAACTAATTAGAGATTATTTATCAGGTATGGAGGTATAATGTATGGCAATGTTTGGAAGATTTACTGAAAGAGCTCAAAGAGCAATACTATTGGCTCAGGAAGAGGCAAAAGCATTAAAGCATAATTATGTAGGCACTGAGCATATATTGCTGGGAATTATTGCAGAAGGTCAGGGCGTTGGGGCACTGGCTTTGAAAGAATTTGGTATTGGTATAGACAATGCAAGAAAGGAAGTCATAAAAGCTATAGGACAAGGAACTCAAGAATCTGAGCTTTTGGGATTTACGCCTAGAACTAAGAGAATATTTGAATTAAGTTTTCTGGAAGCTAGAAATCTAGGTCATAATTACGTAGGTACTGAGCATTTGTTGTTGGGTCTATTAGCAGAAGGAGAAGGAGTTGCTTCGGCTGTTTTACTAAGACTTGGAGTAAATGTGGAGAAATTGGCTGAAAGAGTTATAGAAATGGTAACAAGTTCATCATCAAAAACGGGAGGTAGTTATGAGTCAGAAAAAAAAGGGTCTCCTAATTTAGAAAAATATAGCATAGATTTAAATAAGTTGGCAATGGAGGGGAAAATTGACCCTGTTATAGGTAGACAGAAGGAAATAGAAAGAGTTATTCAAATTCTTAGCAGAAGAACAAAAAACAATCCTGTATTGATTGGGGAACCAGGTGTTGGTAAAACTGCAATAGCAGAAGGTCTTGCCCAAAAGATAATCGAAGGAAAGATTCCTGAGATAATAAAGGATAAAAGAATAGTAACTCTAGATTTGCCTGGAATGCTTGCCGGAGCTAAATATAGAGGTGAATTTGAAGAAAGACTAAAGTCTGTTATGAATGAATTAAAGGATGCAGGAGATGTTATCCTTTTTATAGATGAACTTCATACAATAGTCGGTGCAGGAGCAGCTGAGGGTGCAATAGATGCTTCAAATATTTTAAAGCCTTCTTTAGCGAGAGGTGAGCTTCAAATTGTAGGAGCTACAACCATAGATGAATATAGAAAGAATATTGAGAAGGATGCAGCATTAGAAAGAAGATTGCAGCCAATAATGGTTGAAGAGCCTACAGTAGATGATACAATAAAGATATTGCAGGGTTTGAGAGATAAATATGAGGCACATCATAAGGTTAAAATTACAGATGAAGCACTTGAAGCTGCGGCTGAGCTTTCAAGCCGATATATTAATGATAGATTTTTACCGGATAAAGCTATAGACCTTATAGATGAAGCAGCATCAAAGATTAGGGTAAATGCATATGTTCAGCCTTCTGAGCTTAAGAGTCTTGAAGAAAAGCTGGAGGAATTACAGCAAGAGAAGGAAGAGGCTATAAACACTCAAAATTATGAAAAGGCAGCAAGCATAAGGGATCAGGAAAGAAAAATTAAAGAAGATATTTCAAACAATAAGATGAAATGGGAAAAGGAAAGACATTCATCCAATATGGTAGTTGGTTATGATGAAATTGCAGACATAGTATCAGACTGGACTGGTGTGCCTGTTAGCAGAATGACAACAGAAGAGAGTGAAAGACTTCTGAATTTAGAAAATTTACTTCACCAAAAGGTCATAGGACAGGATCAGGCAGTAGATGCAGTTGCAAATGCCGTTAGAAGAGCAAGGGTTGGATTGAAGGATCCAAACAAGCCTATTGGAAGCTTTATCTTTGTAGGACCGACAGGTGTTGGAAAGACATATCTGGCAAAGTCTCTTGCAGATGCCATGTTTGGCGATGAAGATGCAATGATAAGAATCGATATGAGTGAATATATGGAAAAGCACTCTATATCAAGATTGATTGGTTCTCCTCCTGGATATGTAGGATATGATGAAGGCGGCCAATTAACGGAAGCTATTAGAAGAAAACCATATTCAGTAATTTTATTTGATGAGATAGAGAAGGCACACCCTGATATTTTCAATATGCTTTTACAAATCTTGGATGATGGTAGATTAACGGATTCTAAAGGGAAAACTGTAGATTTTAAAAATACAGTCATTATAATGACCTCCAATGTAGGTGCAACTTCTATAAAGAAGCAATCAGTATTAGGATTTGCAGTAGCTTCGGAAGAAAAGAAGGAAGAATATGAAAGAATGAAGGAAACTATAACAGAGGAATTGAAACGTACTTTCCGTCCCGAATTTTTAAATAGACTTGATGATGTTATAGTATTCCATTCCTTGAAAGAAGAACAAGTGAAAGAAATTGTTGATATAATGATTTCCGATTTGGAGAAGAGACTTGCTAAAATGGATGTTAAAGTAAAAGTTACGGAAAATACAAAACAGCATATAGCAAAACAAGGCTTTGACCCTTTGTTTGGTGCAAGACCTTTAGAACGTACAATCAGGAAGATGATAGAAGATCAGTTGGCAGAAGAAATTCTGAGGGGAAAAGTTTCAAAGGATGAAGATATAGTTATTGACTATTTAGATGATAAATTAACATTCAGTAAAAGCCTGTAGAAATACAGGCTTTTTAAAGGGGGTATTTTATGAAAAAGGGAATTATATATAAATGCAGTGAATGTGGATATGAGATGGCAGGATATATGGGAAAATGTCCTGAATGCAATGCTTGGGGAACTATGAATGAAAAAGTTGTTTTAAAAAATGATAATAAGACAGATTCAAAAACTGCCTCTAAAATAATAGTTTCTAAAAGACTTCAAGATGTCATTTCGACTAATAGCGACCGAATTGTAACAAATCTTAAGGAATTTAACAGAGTTATGGGTGGAGGTATAGTAAAGGATTCTGTATCAATACTAGCTGCAAGACCAGGCGCAGGAAAATCTACATTGCTATTGCAGGTATCGAATCAGCTGGCTATGATGGGATATAAGGTTTTATATGCTTCTGGTGAGGAATCCGAATCACAAATTAAATCTAGGGCTGACAGAATATTGAAGGAAATTAGTCCGAATCTATGGGTTGTTTCTGATAACAGTATGGATAATATAATTAAGAATACTGAGGTAATTGATCCGGATTTTATCATTATTGATAGTATCCAGACGTTCACTTTGAATGCATTCCCCGGTTCAAGGGCGGGTTCTCCAACTCAGACTATGGAATGTGCCTACGAGCTTGTAAAGATAGCCAAAAATCCTGAAAGACCTCGTGCTGTGTTTATAATCGGACAGATGACAAAAGAGGATGAAATAGCTGGAGTGAGGTCATTGGAACATCTAGTGGATACTGTTTTAATAATTGAAGGTGATAGTTCAGAGGAGCTTCGAAGCCTGCTTGCTACTAAAAACAGATATGGCTCTACTGGAGAATTAGGCTTCTTTAATATGAGCGAGGAAGGTATGCAATCTATTGACAACCCTTCTGAATATTTCATGACCAAAAGAGAAAACAGCAATGTTTCCGGAAGTTCTTTAACTGTAGTTCGTGAAGGGACAAGGCCTATTATATTGGAGATAGAGTCACTTGTGTCAGCCTCTTTTACTCCTTATCCCTCAAGAATAGGAGAATCGATGAAGAGAGAACAGTTAAATACACTTATATCAATTTTGGAGCAAAGGGGAGGCATCAATCTCTTTGATAAGAATGTAGTTATTAAAACAACAGGTGGAATCAGGCTTAAGGAACAGTCGTCAAATTTAGCTGTTATTATGAGCATAGTATCCTCTGTATATCAGAGAGGAATTCCTAACGATTTTGTATTCATATCTGATGTCGGATTGACAGGTGAACTGAAAAAGGTTCCTTCATTGGAGTCTAGATTAAGAGAAGTTGATAGAATGGGATTTAAAAGAGCATATATTTCCGCTGGATATGAAAAGGAATTTAAAACGGATAACTTGGAGATAGTGAAATTAAAAGTATTAAAAGATGTAATAAGCCATGTGTTCAATTAAAAAGCTAAGAGGTTTTCCTATGGGAAACATATTTTTAAACTAATTTGAAGTTCACATATCAAATGTCGAATAGTATGAAAAGAGGTGATGTGCTTTATGCTAATGATATACTTATCTATGCTTGATACAGAGGAAGATAAAGATATATTTATGCAGCTTCATGATGAATATAGCCAAGTAATGTATAAAAAAGCATATGCCATACTAAAAGATTCTTCATTAGCGGAGGATGCTGTGCAGGAGAGCTTTATACGAATTTTAAAAAATTTTGATAAAATTATTAAAAAAAGAAGAAAAAAACTATTACTCTTTTATTAGTAATGATACTAATAGGTGCCTCTATTGTGCCTGCTTTAGCAGATACAATTGTAGGAAAGGATTTGTATGACTTAGAAGCATTACCTACATAAGAAATAGGTATTGACTATAGTGATGCTGAGATTGAAGATGTTTTTAAGTCAATGAATAAACTAGAATCAGATAAGGCTATAGATAAATTAATGGAGATGCTGAACTCTGATGAGATTAGAGATGAACTAATATCTACTCTCAATAATCATAAGACCATATTAAGTAGAAAAGATATACTGAATAATGTCGTAGATGAGTTAAGAGTATCTGGTATTTTGAAAAAAATCAGGATATAGATTTCTCAAAACTTATGATATTTGTCGTTGATGTAAGCTGGAGCTATGCAGATGTAAAATAAACTCAAGAAGAAATATCCCAAATAAAGTAGGATGAGGACAAAAAATCCAGTAAATATCATAAATTTACTGGATTTAATAATTTTTAAAGGTTTACATATTAAGGCTTCATTACCAAATGAAGGTTTGTATTTGTATTGGTCTCCCCCCTTAGCTGTTATTTCAGACTATATATTCCTAGGGTTTTGATTCTATCATATTCCTTATTGATAGATTCCTCTAAATCAATATCTAAGGTATTGCAGAGAGAAGCTAAATAAAATAAATAGGAGCCAATTTCTTCTTCTAAAATATCTCTGCAGCTGTTGCATAAATTACCATGAATATGAGACTCAGCTTTTTCAAACATATTTTCAAAGGATTCTTCTCCGAAATTTTGCTTTTTAGCATCTATTGATATACAGCCACATAGAGTAACTGATTTGGCGACAGCACGATTTATTCTAGCGTTGTATTCATCTAACTTTGTCATTATATCTAAAACACTCTTATGTCTAATTAAGACTTGAGAAACTTGGTTTTGAAAATTTCCGCAAATAACATCATTGACGTTGACTTCTTTCTTACTGTCCATAATTTCCTCCCTAATATTATTTATCTAATAACCATATTATACTTTTACGGACAAGTTGTTGTCAAATATTTCTAACAATTATTTTTGTTACACTTTTTCATGTTTACTATATTGACAACCATGATGGTACGTGATAAAATGTAAACTTTACATATCTTCCAAATTATTGTATAATATTATTGTACTTGTAAAAAGGTATAATAAAAGGGAGGTTATCTGATGTTTTGCATAGGTGATAGAATTGTTTATCCAATGCATGGTGCAGGGATAATTGAAGATATTGAAGAAGTTGAAATATTGGGTGAAAAGAGAAAATATTTCATAATTAAGATGCCCATAGGAGACATGAAGGTTATGGTTCCTGTGGATTCTGCTGAGGAAGTTGGAGTTAGACAGATTGTAGATAGAGTAGATATGGAAAAGGTTATAAGGATACTTAGAGGACATAGATCATCAATGCCTCAGAATTGGAACAGAAGATATAGAGCAAACATGGATAGGATAAAATCAGGGGACGTATTTGAACTTGCAGCAGTAGTGAGAAATCTTATGATGCTAGATAATGAAAAAGGACTATCTACAGGCGAGAGAAAAATGCTTAATGGAGCCAAACAGATGTTGGTTTCAGAGATGGTTCTTGTTTGTGATATGCACATTGATGAATCTGAAAAATTGATAAAAGATGCGGTAGAATATGAAGAGGAAGTAGAATAAATAGAAAAAATGTTTAAATCTTAAATCATATATGTTATATTATTTAATATTATGGAAATAAATATAACTGGGGGTGATATAATGATATATAAAGTGCTTAAAATATTTATTACAGCACTTGGTATCTTTTTGGGATATGGGATTGTGTCTATGCTTAAAACATTTGAGGTCTTAAAAATCCCTTTGAAAGGATGGCCCGAATTAATTATAAGCATTGGTTTTTCTTTAGTAACTGGAATTATATTTTATTTATTATCTTCTAAAATAATTGAAAAAGGGAAAAAATTGACTAGTGTTATTGAAAATGAACTTCAAAAAATTCCTGCTATTGAAATAACACTAAGTACAATTGGTTTGATCTTTGGATTAATAATCTCTTATTTATTAAGTCAACCATTATTAACCATACCATATTTTGGTGTATTTGCTTCAATTATCGTATATGCTTTATTTGGTTATTTAGGAATAAAAATACCACATAAAAAAGGTGATGATTTAGCAAATGTGATAAGCAATATTGGATCCTTAAAGAAATCAGGAAAAGATAAAATAAAAGTAAATTATAAGTCCTGTCCCAAAATACTTGATACAAGTGTAATTATTGATGGAAGAATTGCAGATATTTGTAAAACCGGATTTATTGAAGGACCATTAGTTATTCCGACATTTGTTTTGGAAGAACTTCAACACATAGCAGACTCTTCAGATGGCTTAAAAAGAAATAGAGGACGTAGAGGATTGGATATATTAAATAAGATACAAAAGGAATTATCTGTTGAAATTATTATTCATGAAAAGAAATTTGAAGATATTCAAGAAGTTGACTCTAAGCTACTTAAACTGACTCAACAATTGAAAGGTAAAATTATAACTAATGATTATAATCTCAATAAGGTTGCTGAGGTACAAAATATTGATGTATTAAATATTAATGAGCTTGCAAATGCAGTTAAACCTGTAGTGTTGCCTGGCGAAGAAATGATAGTTCAGGTAGTGCGTGATGGTAAAGAATCTGGCCAAGGGTTGGCATATTTGGACGATGGTACGATGATAGTAGTAGAATCTGGACGTAAATTTATTGGTGAGACAATAGATGTATTGGTTACCAGCGTATTGCAGACATCTGCCGGTAGAATGATATTTGCTAAACCAAAAACACTTGTTGATAAAGCAGTATAGACCCTTGTGGGTCTTCTTTTTTATAACAAACAACTTAATTCTTCACATTTTTATAGGTTATGCTATAATATAAGTCGAGGTGAAATTAATGTACGATAACTACTTTGTGTCTGTTATAGTAGCAGCTGCAGGGATGAGCAATAGAATGGGCAGTAAAATCAATAAGCAATTTATAGCAATTGGCAATAAGCCAATTCTAGCACATACATTGGAGAAATTTGAGAAGTGTAAATATATCGATGAAATTATTGTAGTATCAAAAGAAGAAGAGGTTGAGTACTGTAGAAAAGAGATTATAAAGAAATATGGATTTAAAAAGGTAACAAATATAGTTAGAGGCGGGAAGGAAAGACAGGATTCAGTATATAATGGTATATTGGCTCTAAATGAAAGTACTGATATTGTACTGACACATGATGGTGCAAGACCATTTGTGAGAGTAGAGTCCATTGAGGCTGGTATAAGAGGGGTTATTGAATATGGTGCTTGTGTCATTGGAGTACCAGTTAAGGACACAATGAAGGTCATAGATTCTCTAAATGTTGTCCATCATACTCCTAAGAGAGATTTATTGTGGGCAGCTCAGACACCACAATGTTTCTGGATAGATTTGCTTAAAAAGGGCTATGAAATGGCTAGTGATGAAGGAATAATAGGTACTGATGACAGTTCTTTAGTGGAAAAAATTGGTTATCCTATAAAGATGATAATGGGAAGCTATGACAATATAAAAATAACAACACCTGAAGATTTAATAATCGCTGACTCGTTTGTTAAGGATAAAGATGATATCCTATCTCGTGAAGAAATATTTTATAAAGGAGTATTTAAATGAGAGTAGGTTTTGGATATGACGTTCACCAACTGGTAGAAGATAGGAAGCTGATATTGGGTGGAGTTGAAATACCCTATAAAATGGGATTGTTAGGTCATTCCGATGCAGATGTATTGGTTCATGCAATTATGGATAGTATATTAGGGGCATTGGCTTTAGGGGATATTGGTAAGCACTTCCCGGATACTGACATGGAGTACAAGAACATTGATAGTATGATTCTACTAGGTAGGGTTTACAATATAATGAAAGATAAGGGTTATGAAATAGGAAATCTTGATGCTACTGTAGTGGCTCAGGCTCCAAAGCTTGCTCCTTATATAGATCAAATGAGAGAAAATATATGCAAGGTATTAAACACTGAAATAGAAAATATCAGTGTAAAAGCAACTACTACTGAGTGGTTAGGATTTGAAGGCAGAGAAGAAGGAATTTCATCCTCAAGTGTATGCTTGCTTAAAAAAGTAATTGACAACAATTATTCTCTTTAGTAATATGAGAAATATCAGGTTGAGATAGGAAGTAGTACTTAAAAATGGTCATAGAGAGGAAGTCAAATGGTGGAATGCTTCTGTCCTACTTTTTAACGAACCAGTCCTAGAGTTTTTAGATGGAAATAACAGTACATTTAAACGGTGGTTCCGTTATAGCCTTTGAGTGAACCAATATGGTTTATTGGAGTGGTACCGCGGAACTAAACCTTTCGTCTCTTATTTTGAGATGAAAGGTTTTATTTATATTTTATGAGTTAACTCGATTTGTTGAGTGCTTTTCTTGTGACCTAACCTGACAGAATAATAACTGCAGGAAGTCATCCTGAGCTTTGCGAAGGATCTCGGGTTTAAATTGTGAATTGTGAATTGTGAACTGTGAATTGTGAACTGTGAACTGTGAACTGTGAATTGTGAACTGTGAATTGATATCAAGGAGTGTGATTTTATGAAAATGTCAAAGATGTATATGCCAACTTTAAGAGAAGTACCTGCTGAGGCTGAGATTCCAAGTCATCAGTTGCTACTAAGGGCTGGTATGATGCGAAAGTTGGTAAGTGGGGTATATACTTATCTTCCGTTGGGTTATAAAGTAATTAGAAAAGTAGAGCAAATTTGTAGAGAAGAAATGGATGCTGCTGGTTCTCAGGAATTTTTGTTGTCGGCATTGCAACCAAAAGAATTATGGGAAGCTTCAGGAAGATGGGAGAATTTTGGACCTGAGATGTGGAAGGTTATCGACAGAAATGAAAGGGAGTTTTGCCTAGGACCAACACATGAGGAATATTTCACTTCAGTTATTAAGGATGAAATAAAATCCTATAAACAATTGCCATTAAATATCTATCAGATTCAAACTAAGTATAGAGATGAAAAAAGACCAAGATTTGGACTTATGAGAGGCAGAGAATTCATAATGAAGGATGCCTATAGCTTTGATGTTGATGAAGAAGGGTTGAAAAAGTCATATCAGGTAATGTGGGATGCTTATGATAAGATATTTACAAGATTGAAATTAAGATACAAGGTAGTTCAGGGAGACACAGGAGCAATGGGCGGGAAAGTTTCTCACGAATTTACTGCAATGAGTGAAGTTGGTGAGGGACTAATTGCATATTGTGACCATTGCGATTATGCTGCTACAGACGAAAAAGCAGAAGTGGTATATAGAGTTGAAGAAAATTCTTTAGAAATGTTGGAAATGGAAAAGGTTCATACTCCAGATGTAAAAACCATAGAAGAGCTGAATGAGTTTTTGAGTATGGAAAAATCAGAATTTGGTAAAGCATTAGTATATATGGCTGCTGGTAAACCTGTTGTTGCTATAATCCCTGGAGATAGAGAGTTAAACGAGGTCAAACTTGCAAATTATCTAGGAATTGGAGGTCATGAGCTGGAATTAGCAGATGAGTCAGTAATAAAAGACATTACAGGAGCTAATAAAGGTTTTACAGGTCCAGTTGGGCTAAGTAAAAAAGCTAGACTGTTAGTAGACTCTAGAATTACAAAGATGAAGAACATAGTTGTCGGTGGAAATGAGACAGACTACCATCTAAAGAATGTGAACTATGGAAGAGATTTTAATGGGGAAATTGTAGATGATTTGTTGTTAGTAATGGAAGGAGATATTTGTCCTAAGTGCGATGCATCTCTAAAAATGGATAGAGGAATTGAAGTAGGAAATATATTTCAACTTGGTACAAAATATAGTGATAGCTTGGGTGCTAAGTTCTTAGATGAAAATGGCAAAGAGAAATCATTTGTTATGGGAAGCTATGGCGTAGGAGTTACTAGAAGTGTTGCAGCAATAGTTGAGCAATATCATGATGACAATGGAATTATTTGGCCATTGGTTGTAGCTCCATATCATGTAATCATTACAATAGTTAATATTAAGAACGAAGAACAAATATCATTAGGTGAAAAGTTATATAATGAATTAACAAAGCAAGGTTATGAGGTATTACTTGATGATAGAAATGAAAGAGTAGGGGTTAAATTCAAGGATAGGGACCTAATCGGAATACCAATAAGAGTAACAGTTGGTAAATTAGCAGGAGAGAATATAGTAGAATACTCCTTAAGAAGTTCAGATGATAAGACTGAGATTAATGCTGATACTGTGAAAGATTTAGTGTTAGATGAATTTGTAAAAGCAGGGTTTAAATAAACCAGCTAAGAACTGAGAGTTAAGAGCTAAGAACTAAGAACTAAGAGTTAAGAACTAAGAACTAAGAGTTAAGAGCTAAGAGTTAAGAACTAAGAGTGAAGAATGTCTGCTTTAATTGTAGCAAACCCGAGATCCTTCGGAGGTTAGGTTAATTTTGTCCGTCTCAGGATGACTGTTTCGTTATTCTAAACAAGGTGAAGAATCTGGGGTTTTGTCATGCTGAGCAACGCGAAGCATCTTGAGTTTATAATTGTGAACTGTGAATTGTGAATTGTAAATCGTGAACTGGTATAATATAATATATGGTAAATAACGGAGGTGTATTTTTTTGAGTGACATAAGAGTAAGATTTGCACCTAGTCCTACGGGCTACTTGCATATTGGAGGACTAAGGACAGCGCTATATAATTATCTTTATGCAAAACATAATAATGGGAAGTTCATTTTAAGAATAGAGGATACGGATCAAACTAGATTTGTTGAAGGTGCTATTGAAAATTTAATTCAATCCTTAAAATGGGCTGGTGTTGAATATGATGAAGGTGTATTTGTGGAGGATCATAAGGTTGTACAAAAGGGCGAATATGGACCATATATTCAGTCACAAAGACTAGATATCTACAAAAAATATGTTGAAGAATTAATTGAAAATGGTCATGCCTATTATTGTTTTTGCTCTAAGGAAAGGCTTGATGCAGTACGTGATGAGCAGAAAGTAAAGGGTCTTGTACCTAAATATGATGGTTTTTGCAGAAATATACCGTTAGAAGAAGCAAAACAAAGAGTTGCTAATGGAGAAGAGCATGTAGTAAGACTTAAGTTGCCTCATGATATGGATATTAAATTTCATGATCTTGTTAGGGGAGATATAGTCATAAATACAAATGATATAGACGATCAGGTATTGTTGAAGTCAGACGGATTCCCTACTTATCATATGGCTGTTGTAGTTGACGATCATTTGATGAAAATTACCCATATAGTAAGAGGAGAAGAATGGTTACCTTCTACTCCAAAGCATATATTTCTTTATGAAGCTTTTGGTTGGGAAAAACCAGAATATGTACATTTACCGACAGTACTCAATAAAGATAGAAAGAAATTATCGAAGCGTCAGGGTGATGTTTCAGTAGAGGATTTTAAGGCTAGTGGATATTTGCCAGGTGGATTGATTAATTACCTTGCTTTGGTAGGGTGGAGTCCTGATGACAATGAAGAAATCTTGTCCTTAGATGAAATGGTCGAAAAATTTAGCTTTGACAGGGTTTCAAAAACAGGCGGTATATTTGACAAGGATAAATTAGACTGGGTCAACGGGCACTATATAAGGTCTTCATCTGTTGAAAGAATTACCGAACTCGCTATACCTTATTTAATTGAAGCGAATTATATTGATGAAAAATTTGCTGTAGAAAATAAGGAATGGCTATATTTGTTAATAGATACTGTTAAGGAAAGCATATCTACTATAAAGGAAATAGTTGAAAAGGTTGAATTTATTTTCGATGATGAGATAGAAGTGGTAGATGAAGGTGCGAAGGAGTTACTAAAAGGTGATCAGGTTCCTGCGTTAATGGCTGCAATAGTAGAAGAATTAAATAATGTGGATGAAATAGATATGGAAAATGCAAAAACTTTTATGAAGACCATTCAAAAAGCTACTGGAATAAAAGGAAAGAATCTTTTTATGCCAACTAGGGTTGCTATTACTGGTAGTGAACATGGACCGGAATTAGTTAATATAATTTATTTATTAGGAAAAGATAAACTGATTAAAAGAATTAGCAAAATATTAAATAATTAAGTGTCCTATTGAAAGATATAAAAATATAATGTAAAATAACAATAAAAGTAAACCTTTGAACTGAACCTAATGAATAGGGTAGGTTGAAGTCGTCTCTATTTTTTTAGAGGCGATTTTTTATAGTACATATAATTTACATTGAATATTGACGTATAATTGTGAACTGCGAATTTGTTGTGTGCTCAACAGTGATATTTGACCAAAGGTATCGATTGAAATATATTAGAAAGGATTGATCAAGGTGAAATTATATAACTCATTGACAAGAAGAAAGGAAGAGTTTATACCAATTACAAAAGGCAAGGTAACTATGTACAATTGCGGACCTACAGTTTATAATTTTATACATGTTGGAAATGCCAGACCATTGGTAATATTTGATACTCTCAGAAGATTTTTTATATATAAAGGCTATGATGTTAAATTTGTAGTAAATTTTACTGATATTGATGATAAATTAATAAACAAAGCAAATGACGAAGGAACTACGGTAAAAAGTATTGCTGAAAGGTATATAAAAGAATTTATAACTGATGCAAAGGGATTGAATCTATATGAATATGACACTTTGAATCCAAAGGCTACAGACTATATATCTCAAATGATTGAATTTATAAGCGGACTTGAAAAGAAGGGTGCCGCCTATAACGTAAACGGCAATGTTTACTTTAGTATTGAAAGAGCAGAAGACTATGGGAAGCTTTCTAAAAAGAATATAGATGATTTAATAAGTGGTGCAAGAGTAGATGTTAGTGATGAAAAAAGAAATCCTATGGACTTTGCTCTATGGAAAAGAGAAAAGGAAGGAGAACCATCTTGGGATAGCCCATGGGGAAAGGGTAGGCCAGGTTGGCATATAGAATGTTCAGTAATGGCAAAGACATTGTTGGGTGAAACAATAGATATACACTCGGGTGGAGAGGATTTACAATTTCCACATCACGAAAATGAGATAGCCCAGTCGGAAACCTTAAATGAGAAGCCATTTGCAAATTACTGGCTTCATAATGGAATGATTACTGTTGACAATCAAAAAATGTCAAAGTCCTTGGGAAACTTTTTTACAATTAGGGAAGTAAGCAAGGAATATGATTTAGAGGTACTAAGATTTTTCTTGTTATCAGCTCACTATAGGTCTCCTATCAACTTTAGCAGGGATGTCATGAATCAAAATAAAAATGGGTTGGAAAGATTATATAACTGCAAAAAGAACCTTGAATTTTTGCTAAAGAAAGCAGAAGAGAGAGAATTAAATGAAGAGGAAAAAACCTTAATAAAAGAAGTTGATAAATTTAAGGATAGTTTTGTTTCAAGTATGGAGGATGATATAAATACTGCAGATGCTGTTTCTGCTTTATTCGAATTAACAAAATTTGCAAATAGTAAATTAAATGACTTTATAAGTAAGAATCTAATAGAATATACCTATAATACAATGATTGAGCTTGCAAAAGTTTTAGGTATTTTAAGCAAGAATGACGAAATGTTAGAAGATGAAATAAATGAACTCATAGAAAAGAGAACTGAGGCAAGAAAGAATAAGAATTTCAAATTGGCAGATGAAATCAGAGATAATTTAAAAGAAAAGGGTATTATACTTGAAGATACAACAAGTGGAGTTAAGTGGAAAAGGATTTGAATATGAAAAATATAAATGTTTTTAGAAGTGCCAACTCAAAATTAAGTGGAGAAGACATTATGATGCTTTCTCCACTACAGCTTGCGTATATAGGTGATGCTGTATATGAATTATTGATAAGAACCTATGTGCTTAATAAGAGTTTAAATGTAAATGAGCTACATAAAAATACGACCAAATATGTACGAGCTAAGGCTCAGGCTGATGCTATACATGGTATTGAGGAATTATTAACAGAAGAGGAATTGGGTTATGTGAAGAAAGGCCGCAATACAAAGACAAATTCCTCTCCAAAGAATTCAGAGCTTATTGATTATAAATATGCTACGGGTTTTGAATGCTTGTTAGGGTATTTATATCTTACAAATCAAGATGAAAGAATACGTGAAGTATTTAATTACATTATAGGACTAGAAATTTGAAAGTGGGGATAATATGCTAAAAGTAGAACTACTTAGATATACGCCAGATGGGGAAAGCTTAGTGGCTTCAGCTGCAAAACTGTGTTATTCACCTGTTGGAATTAGTGAAATTGAAGAAGGATTAACTGAAGATAGAATAAATTCATTTTTAAACCATCTGATGGATATGGGCCATGAAAGTCCAATAGAGCATGTTAGTTTTACATTTGGAGTAGAAGGTGTATCCAGAACACTAACTCATCAGCTTGTCAGACACAGAATAGCAAGCTATTCTCAGCAGTCGCAGAGATATGTAAGGCTAAGTCAATTTGAATATATAGTACCGCCTCATATAGAAAAAAACGAAGGAGCTAAAAAGCTTTTTGTAAGGGCAATGGAACAAGATCAAAAGTATTATGATGAAATATCGTCTCTTTTATTTGAAGAGCATTATAATAGATATATTTCTGAGGGCTTGAGTGAAAAGAACGCTAAACAGAAGGCTGAAAAGGAAGCTATTGAGGATGCTAGGTATATTTTCCCTAATGCATGTGAAACTAAAATAGTATTTACTATGAATACCAGATCGTTGTTGAATTTCTTTAGATTGAGATGCTGTAACAGGGCTCAATGGGAAATAAGAGAGTTGGCAATTCAGATGTTAATGGAAGTTAAAAAGGTTTATCCCATATTATTTAAAAATGCAGGCCCAGGCTGTATAAGTGGCCCGTGTCCTGAAGGAAAGATGACATGTGGGAAAATAGTGGAGGTTAGAGAGAAATTTAGGGAAATTTAAGTAGATAATTCACAATTCACAATTTAGAATAAGACAAAAAAACAAAAAGAACCATCCCCAATGTTCACAGGATGTCAATCTGAGCGTAAGTGAAGAATCTCGGTTTTAATCTTTTAATTGTGAACTCTGAACTGTGAACTATGAATTGTGAATTGAAGAGAGGATTGAGTAAATGAACGAGCAATATGTAGTTGGGAGAAATCCTGTTTTGGAATTGCTGAAATCTGACAGGCAAATAGATAAATTATATATTTTAAAGGGTGATCTTCACGGCTCCATCAATAAAATCCTTGGTATGGCTAAAGACAAGAATATAATAGTTCAAGAGGTGGACAAGAAGAAACTTGACTCAATGGCTGGAGGCAATGCTCATCAGGGCGTGGTGGCACTGGTAACTGGCTTTGAATATTCGACATTAGATGATATCCTTAAGCTTGCAAAGAGCAAAGAAGAATCTCCTTTTGTAGTCATTCTCGACGGAATAGAGGATACCCATAATATGGGAGCTATTATCCGTACAGCGGAAAGTGCAGGAGTACATGGAATTGTTATTCCAAAGAGAAGATCTGCCATGGTGAACCAAACTGTCTACAAAGCTTCTGCAGGAGCTGTAGAGCATATGCTGATATCAAATGTGACTAATATTTCTTCTACAATTGAAGAATTAAAGAAACAGGGATTGTGGGTGTATGGAGCTGATATGGATGGAGAAGAATATTATTTTAGTTCATCTCTTAAAGGACCTATAGCATTAGTCATTGGTAATGAAGGAAAGGGAATCTCTAGGCTAGTAAAGGAAAAATGTGATGTTTTAATAAAAATACCTATGATGGGTAAGGTTTCATCATTAAACGCATCTGCTGCGGCGTCAATACTAATATACGAAGTGGTCAGACAGAATTATGAAGATAAAAAATAGACCCAAGGAATATTTATTTGTAGATGGATATAATATTATTAATTCTTGGGAGGGATTAAAAGAAAAATCGAGTTATAGCCTTGAAGAAGCAAGAATAGAGCTTCTTGAGATATTGTCTGAGTACCAGCATTATTCAGGGATTATAATTATTGTTGTTTTCGATGCACATTTGGTAAAAGGCAATTCCGGAGGACAGGAAGTCTATAAAGGAGTTAGAACCGTATACACTAAAGAAGATGAAACTGCCGACAATTTTATAGAAAAAACCCTTAATGATGTTGGAAGAGTAAAAAGGATTCGAGTAGCTACCTCCGACTGGATGGAGCAGCAAATTATTTTGTCCAGAGGAGGTACAAGGATATCTGCAAGGGAGCTTGAAGTAGAAATTATTAATGCAAAAAAGGCTATAAAAAGAAAAAGAAAAGATGTTAATCAAAAAAACAATTTACAGCTTACGAGCCTTGATGAAGAAGCATTAATTAAGTTAAGGGATTGGAATGAATCCAGTGAATAACCTTGACTTAAAATGCTAGATTATTTATAATGATGCTAGGATATTTCATTCACTAAGGTGGATGTTATTGTTGGGTTGGGGGGAAACTTGATGGTTTTTGGATTGCATGAAAATTTTGATACACAAAATTTTAAAACCATGGATGATGAGGTTGTAGTTGAACTTGCCAAGTCCGATAATCCTAGAGCTTTGGAATATATAATTTCTAAATACAAAAGCTTTGTACGCACAAAAGCAAGAGCATATTTCCTAGTAGGAGCCGATAACGATGATATCGTACAGGAGGGTATGATTGGACTCTATAAAGCAATACGGGATTATGATAAGGGAAAACTCACTTCCTTTAGATCTTTTGCAGAAATTTGTATTACTAGGCAGATTATTACTGCTATTAAATCAGCAACAAGGCAAAAACATATTCCTTTAAACTTTTATGTATCACTAAATAAACCTGTTTATGAAGAAGAATCTGAAAGAACACTTGAGGATATGATTTCAGGCAACAAGGCAACAGATCCAATGGAGCTTTTCATAGGTAGGGAAGATATGGATATAATGGAAAGTAAAATAGGTGAAATACTAAGTGAATTGGAAATGGAAGTTTTAATGTCTTATATAGATGGAAAAACTTATCAGGAAATTGCTGAGGATTTAAATAGGGATGTAAAAAGCATTGATAATGCGTTACAAAGGGTAAAAAGGAAGCTGGAAAGGTATTTGACTAAAAACGATTCTAACTGTTGACAGGAGAGTTGTTTAATAGTAAAATATCTTACTGTAAGCCCACGTAGCTCAGCAGGTAGAGCACTTGCATGGTAAGCAAGAGGTCACCGGTTCAAGTCCGGTCGCGGGCTCCATACATACAATCTATAAGGAACACCCGGTAGAGTTTACTAGCGATTAATATATTTAAGGAGGAGAAAAACAGATGTCAAAACAAAAATATGATAGAAGTAAACCACACGTAAATATTGG
>DAIUFH010000006.1:0-52495 GCA_036844705.1 Tissierella sp. | reverse complement strand
TATTTTTTATCATTTTTCGATTTTACACAATTTAAAGTTACTGTGAATAGTAACATATTTCAAACTTACCTCTATCTATAATCTTCAAATAGAATATTCCCTTGAGAATCATACGCTTTGACATCACCTATTCCACTTTCACCTTCCCATGTGAATAAAAACATATTATCATCGTAAAATTTTGTTTGTGAAAGAGTAGTTCCATCCTCTAAATGTAATTCCACCCTGTTTATATTGTTATCATTTATAATACCATAGATTTTATATCTATCATTAGAATGACTCCAAGTAAAATTCAACGGTTTCTCTTTATCTACTTCAATTCCCGTGACTTGATTCCCAAAAGTCCAAAAGAAATACATTGTTCTATTAATGGTATTACAAGAAATCCATTTATCATATTTACAAAGTATATATTTTCCTCCATCAAAATCTTCAATATGAACTACCTTAGATGGTCCATAATGTATACTTCTCTCAGATGCTTCATGAGCAGCTATAGGTGTTAGATATATTCCTCTAGTAAAGGTTAAAATAGATAAAACTATTAATATAATGATATTTCTAACTACTTTTTTCTTTCTACTCATTGGAGTCACCTACCTTTAATGGAATCTCAACCTTATAGTATCTGTTATACATGTCGTATTCAATAATCAATGTATCCGCCTCACTTGAAAAATCATTCATAGTCTCTACTCCCTTAGTAATGATACCTCCAGATGAAGAACCAGAGCCTTCAAAATATTCATTGCCTAAATTATCCTTTATAGTTCCTATATGGCCTAATGACCAACCCATTCCAAGCAGCTTAGTATCATAATACTCATATACAATATTCATATCTCCATTTTTTTCATATATAACATTTTTAAACTTTATCACTCTGTCATCAATTTTTACTTTTTCGTTGACCTTTATATCATAAACAATATCTTCTTTTGAAATATGCTTTGCCGGATTTCCAGAGAAAATTGTACTTATTAATGAGATGCCAGCTGTAAAAACAGTGATTATTAAAAATATAGTCACTATTGCATTAGTAATTTTATAAATCCATCCTAAAATAAAATTATGCTCTTTATTTAATGCGATACCTATTTCCTTAGGATCTCCCATATCTCGTAAAGTAAGTTCCTCAGCTGTTATTTTATCTATACCTCTATCATCAATGTAATACTCCATCTTATCAAGTATATGAGCCTCTAGTTCTTTCTTTATGTCCTCCCTATCAAATGGAAATTTTATATATGATAATACTTCTTTTATGAATTTATCACTCTTAAGCAAATTCATGATCATCACCATATATTACTTTTTCTACTGATTTAGAAAAAATATCCCATTGCTGTTTTTCCTCAACAAACTGCTTTCTTCCTCTTTTAGTTATTTGATAGTATTTTCTTTCTCGCCCTGCATCACCCTTAGATAAATAAGATTCAACATATCCCATATTTTCTAATTTGTGCAGAACAGGATAAAGAGTACCCTCTTTAAATTGGAATGTATTATCTGAGCGTATTTCCAGCTCTCTAATTATCTCATATCCGTATCTATCCTTTTCCTGCAATAAGGATAATAACAGTAAAATTGTACTGCCTCCAACTAAACCTTTATCAATTTTCACAACTACACCTCCACATTTATACATCGATATTCTATGTATAGAATACCTAGATTATCTAGGTATGTCAAGTAGATTATGAAGCATAAAAAAATAGCTCTAAACAAGCTATTTTTTATAAAATATATATTTTCTACCATTTGCCTCCGGCTCCACCTCCACCGGATCGGCCTCCACCACCTCTGGAGCCTCTTCCACCGCCGCCTCCAGAATGTCCTCCTCTTCCTAGACCTCTTAATAGGCTAAAGGTTAACCATCCTCTAAAGAATTTAAAATCAATTAATAAAAATATTATAATCCCTATAATTATAAATATATTTGGTAATCTACTAGTATAGCTATTTCCCTCATTGTAATTGTGTCCTTCTCTACTGGAAAGTTCAATATCGTATTCTGTTTCAACATAATTTAAAATTTCTTCATATCCTGATAAAACTCCTGTGCTATAATCTCCTTGTGAAAAGCTAGGTATAATATCATTTTCAATTATTCTTTTTACTCTACTATCTGGCAGTATTCCCTCTAATCCATAACCAACCTCTATCCATATTTCTCTAGCTTCAGGTACAATAAGCATCAATAATCCATTGTCCAGCTCTTTACCACCAATATCCCATTCATCAAACAAAGCAGTGGCATAGGAATTGATGTCCATACCTTCTAAATCATTTATAGCTGCAACTACTAATTGTGTACCTGTTTTTTGATAGAGCTCAGTATTGGTTTCTATAATATAATTTTCTATGTCGCTATCTAATATATTCGCCTCATCATATACATAAAACTCATAGCTAGGCTTAGGTATAGCATAGACAAAATTCGAAAATATTAAGAGAAAAGCAACTAGAAAAATTACAAACTTACTGCTATGATTCTTCATTTAAGCACCCTCTTAAAAGTTTACTTCAGGAACTTCTGCATCTTGTGCATTTATTTCAAAATACTGTCTAGATTCATAATTAAAAATACCTGCAATCAAATTTGTTGGAAATCTCCTTATAGATGTATTAAAATCTCTTACTGAATCATTATATCTCATTCTTTCAGTACTAATTCTATTTTCTGTTCCAGACAATTCAGCCTGTAATTCTAGAAAGTTTTGATTAGCCTTTAAATCTGGATAGTTTTCTACTACTACATTTAAAGATCTTATAGCTGACTCAAATTCTTCATTAGCTTGAGCAAATTCTTGTGGTGTATTTGCATTATTAAGCCCAGCTCTAGCATTTGTAATTTGTGTTAGAACTTGCTCTTCATGGCTAGCATATCCCTTTACAGTATTCACTAAATTAGGTATTAAATCTGCTCTTCTCTTTAATACATTTTCAACCTGTGCCCATGTACTATCAACATTTTCTTCCATAGCAGCAAGCTTGTTGTATGTTCCACCTACCATAATACCTAAGACAACTAAAACTGCAATAATTATAATTAATGATTTTCCTTTCATCTTATACCTCCTCGTAAAATATAAACTGCCCTATTAATATATATATCCATTTCCATCAGAAAACTACAGAAATATAACTATTACTTCTTTATATTATATAATAAGATTTAATATATATCCATTTAATTGAGAAAATAACACTTTATCTTGAACTAAAAAAACCTTCTTACATATTTCATAAGAAGGTTTTTAGGAATGTTTTATTTACTCCAATATTCATCTAATAATTTTTGAACTTCTGCCACTGCTTCATCTAAAGCAACTCTTGGATCAACATCATTTAATACTACTTTGTCTATTGCATCTATTAGTGCTTTTCTATCTGCAGTTTCATCAATATAGAAGTATGAGATTGAATTTGGCAATTGCTCTATAAATGGTCTTAGGTTTTTATCTTCTAATAATTCTTCATCATTAGCAATAGCTACCTTAGCTCCTATCTCACCTACATCTTTAGTCCATCTCTTCATAACTTCTTCACTAGTTAAAAATTCTAGGAATTTAGTTGCAGCTTCTAATTTATCACCTGTTGCATTCTTTGTAATTCCATTTGTCCAGAATGAAGCGAATGATGTCTGTACTCCATTATATGATGGCAACGGTGCCACACCATAATTTAAATCTTCAGCATTTGCATCTAATGTACCCAAACGATAAGAACCATCTATATGCATTGCCGCTTTACCACTCATAAATGCTGTAACGTCATCTGTATAGAAGTTGTTTTCACCAACTTGATGCTCCTTTGTCAAATCTATGAAATATTCAAATGCTTCATAACCAGCTTCAGAGCCGTTCCATAGTACTTTTTTATTCTCAGCATCCATTGGCTCTTGACCAAATTGTTTTAGCAATACTGGTCTAAACCATGCATGCAGCTGACCACTTGGTTGATATGTCATTCCTTCAATTATCAGCTCTCCATTTTCTCTTTTAGTTGTTTTCTTAGCCATTTCTAACATCTCATCCAATGTAGTTGGTGGTACTTCAGGATCTAATCCGAATTCTGTAAATAAATCCTTGTTCCAGAATAATGCAAGTGTTCTAACTGCAGTTGGTATCGTATAATATTTGCCATCTATCTTGTTTACCTGCACCATTGGTGCAAATTCTGTTTCTATTAGCTCATGTGAAAACACATCTGTAGGTAATTCTTGCAATATACCAGCTTTAACATACTTTGGAACCCAACCATAGAATAGATTAATTATATCAGGTCCGGAGTTGCTGGCAATAGCTGCAGCAACCTTTTGCTCATAAGAATCATATGGAAAATTTTTATGTACAACCTTGATGCCAGGATTAGCTGCCTCAAACTCTGCAATAAGTTCATCGATTAGTTTAATCTTTGATTCATAGAAGTATTGCCAATACTCAATTGTGACTACCTTATCATCTGTAGTCTCTGCTGCCTTTTCTCCTGCTTGCTCCACATTTTCTTTAGTTGTATCATCTTTACTAGCTGGTGTACTACATCCTGCTAATACGGATAAAAGCATTAGAACTACTAAAACCAATGAAATTCCTTTCTTAAACATTAACATAACCCCCTTATATTTTGTTAAAAATCATTAAACCACTGCCAATTGCCCCTCCAAATTCAGATGTCTCAGAAAGCTGTAATGTAGTTTTAATAGGTGTCAATCTATTGATGTTTTCCTCAAGTCTCGATATAAATATTTCTCCTTGTTTTGCCATCCCTCCCCCAAATATGATCTTCTCTGGATTTAACAAGCAAATAATATTACTCATTCCAATCCCAAGATATCTATATACCTTATCTGTTATCATTAAAGCATCTTGATCACCTTCCTCAGAAAGGTTAAAAATATCTTTACTGCTCATTTCTATTTTTTTTATCTCTTTATATCTATTGGCTACACCTGTAGCTGAGGCATTCTTTTCAAAATATCCAAAATTGCAATAACTAGCTTGATTTTCATAAGATTCTAAGCCTATGGGAAAATACCCAATTTCTCCAGCTTCATAATTGAAACCTCTGTGCAATCTCCCATTGATATATACTCCAGCTCCTATTCCAGTTCCTATAGTAACCATTACAAAATCATTTACATACTTGCCTGCTCCTATTAATTTTTCTGCTATTGTCCATACATTGCAGTCATTTTCTATTAAAGATATTACTCCAAACTTCTTTTCTATATATTCCTTTAAATTAAGTTGTTCCCATTTCAGTGCTGTTGAAATTATAACCTCACCACTGTCAAAGTTTACTGTTCCAGGAACCCCTATACCTATGCCAACGATTTCATCCTTATATTGTTCTAAAGCCGATAAAATCATCTCATCAATATTCTTCAAATAGTCATCTTTATAATACTCTGTTTCTCTTTCCTTCTTATAATAAACATTTCCGCATGTATCAATTACTACCAATCTGATATTCGTACCACCTATGTCGATCCCTATACTTTTCCCCAACGCTTACCTCCTCCTGTCTACAAAAGTCCGTATATATAATAGTTTCTAAAAAAATTGTAACTTATCATAGATTTGAGATTACTTTATTTATATTTTTATAAGCATTGTGAAACTTAGCTTGCCATTTAACAACTGTTTCTTTATCTAAAACTAGTTCATCCATTCTATTTTTTAACATTCTTCCTGATTCCTTTGGAGATGGACCACCAATTATATCTCTTATCTCTACAAAATTAACAGGATCCAAAGCTGTTTTTATGGTACTCTGTTCAAGTTCAATACTACGTCCCAACACTTTTTGCGAAATATCCATAATTATCTGCTCTGATATCTCATCGGAATCCATATTATTTTCAATTAAGTACTTCACAATTTCGCTAGCAATATAGTGGCTTTCTCTAAAGGATAATCCTTTTTGTCTTACCAAAACATCTGCCAATTCTGTAGCTGTAATAAAGTTTTCATGTGCCCTCTCAAATAGAACTTCCTTGTTTACCCTTAATGTTCCAAATACGTTCTTCATAACCTCCAATATCCGTAGAGTATATTTGATAGAATCATATAGATGAGGCTGAAGCTGTTCTTCAGAATCCACTATATCTCCATAAGGAGTGTTATAAAGTACATCAAATATCACTTTAGCTTCTCCAATAGCCTTGCCAGCTAAAGGTCTGCATTGTTCTAAAGAAGATGGGTTTCTCTTCTGTGGCATAATACTACTTGCCTGGACATAAGCATCCGTTAGATAATATACATTAAACTCTTTAGTACAAAAATCCAGTGTATCCTTTAGCATTTTTGATATATTAGTATTTAAAATCATCAATGCTGAAGCTGTCTGTGTTAAATAATCCACACCAGCTATGCTGTCATAGGAATTTTCTACTAGTCCATCAAATCCCAATAGTTCACTGGTTCTTTCTCTACTTATTTTGAAGCCTGTTGTAGTAATTGCCGCCGCCCCTAAAGGACTTTTATTTAAGCCTTTCATAGCTATTAAAACTCTTTCAAAATCTCTCCTTAAAGCATCATATATAGCAAGTAAATAATGTGCCAATGTACTTGGTTGTGCCGGTTGCGTATGCGTATAGGCCGGCATAACAGTATTCAAATTATCATTTATCAATTCAATTAAAACTTCTCTAAAAGTATTGATATTTTTTAGAACCTCAACTAACATCTCTCTCAACACAATTCTAAATTCACAAAGGTCTATATCATTTCTACTTCTTGCTATGTGCATCCTACCTGCAATATCTCTGCCAACCATATTCTCCAGCATATTTTCAATCATGAAAAACATATCCTCAAATCTATCATCATACTCAAAAGACTTAAAATCCATACTTTCTATCTCAAGCAAAGCATTAAGTATTTTTTTACCTTCATCTTTTTGAATGATATCTTGCTCTATGAGCATTATTACATGAGCTTTTGAAATAGCCATAAATGGATAAAAATAATACTCTTTTTGTACATCAAAAATAGGTTTTAATATATTCTTTTTAAAGCTATTTGCCGGAAATGCTATTCCTTCCATTTCTTCAATATGAGAACTTAAAATCATAATAGCCTCACCTCAATTAAAATAATTTGATTCCATACATATTTGAAATCACTGTAGCTATACAACCCATAATCCCGGACCTATCCTTTAAGTCAGTAGGTATTATTATGCTTTTTACAGGTGTAAGCCTATTTACTCTATTCTCAATGATCTCAAGTAAATCTATATTTTCACGAAACATCTTACCTCCAATAATCAGAGCTTCAGGATTTAATATACTTATGATATTAGCAATGCCTAAACTTAAGTAATCCAGCGTCTTGTCTACTGTATCCTGACACAATATGTTTCCTTCTTTAGCCTTTCTAAAAACTTCCTCATAGCTCATTTTGGTAGTATGTTCCATAGATAAGATAGATGCCATACTTTCAAAATATCCGAATTGTCCATATGTATAATTATTTTGCTGTAACGCCCCCCTATCCAAAGCCAAGTAACCAATCTCGCCTGCACTGAAATTGCTGCCTCTGTGAATCTTTTTATTTATTACTATTCCACTTCCTATACCATTTCCAATTGAAATAAAGACAAAATCATTGAATTTATTGCCCGCACCAAACCACATTTCCCCTATTACTGCCATATTTACATCGTTTTCTATAAATATATACTTATTAAACCTATCCACTAAAGCCTTCTTGATATCTAAACGATACCATTTAAGCTCAGGTGCATCCAATACTATACCTTTTTCCATATCTGTAATTCCAGGTATTCCTATTCCAATACCCACAATTTTTTCATATTTCCCCGTATCTTGTATAAATTCAGAAATAATTTCAGTTATATACTCTACTTCCGTATTATTCAGCTCAAATATTTTCTCAGCTATCACATTTGCTCTCAAATCTGTAAGAATACAATGCATCTGTTTTATACTTATTTCTATCCCTACAATATTTGCCGCGTCTGGATTAACCTTAAGCTGAATAGGTCTCCTGCCACCTTTTTTTGTGGACTTCCCAACTTCAACTTCTATAACTAAATTTTCATCTATTAACTCATCAACGATTTGAGAAACAGTTGATTTACTAATTTTAGTTCTTTTAGCTAATTGAGCTCTTGAAATACTATTTTCAGCATAGAGAGTTGAAAGTACAGCACTTTTGTTCATCTCTTTTATCAATTTTGTCGTACCTTTATTTATCATTATAAAATCACCAATCTATCTTGTTAGTTGTTCATATTTAATAGGAAAGCCATATTATCTCTAAATATCATCTTTATATCGGCTTCACTCATACCTAAATCGATACAGTCTCTTAGTTGATCCTCAAAATATCTTTTAGCAAATCCCCTTGGAAAGTATGAAGAGTCTGTACCAAATATTATCCTTTGTGGACCAATAGTTTCATAGTATTTCTTAAATAAATCCTTAATTGTCAAGCTATATGGCATCCATCTTATCCATTGATTGCTGCCTGAAGTATCAATATATATATTTGGACATACCCAAGCTAGCTGTAATGCATCTTCTAACTGCCCACATCCAAAATGAGGAACAATAAACGGTACTTCTGGAAATGCTCTTGCAACATCATGAATCATCATTGGAGATATATTTACATGGCTAGCAATACCCCCAGCACCACCTAAAATCCCAAAATGAATTAATACAGGTATTTTATACTTGTTGGCAACCTCCCAAAGAGGATATAAACATCTATCATTTATTCTTCCAGTTAAATCTGGTGCCAAGATTTTAAACCCACTTAGTTTTCCTTTCGTGATTGCTCTTTCAAGTTCATCAGCTGCATTTTCTCCAAATGGATCATGGTAAGCATATCCAATGAATTTATCAGGATACATAGCAACAATCTCTTCCATATTCTTATTACTAGTTTCATAATTTCCAGCAGTAACAAAGATAACCTTTTCTATATGATTTTTTTCAACTTCATCAATCCATTTTTTAGCCGTCACTTCAATGTCATCACTAGTTGGTTCAGGAGAATCAAATCCCCATGCTAATCTCCATTTCTCCTGCTGATATTTATTTTTCTCCTGCATAATCCTCAATTTTTCCTTGCCAAACTCTTCAACATACTTTTGTATTACATAACTAGGACCTTCACCTTTAACGGGAAAATGTACATGGCTGTCAATTATTTTAAAATCTAAATTCATAAAATCATCTCCTATCCCTTAACACCTGTTAAATGAATACCTTCTATAATCTGCTTCTGGAATATAAAGAAAACTACTAAAACTGGCAATGTTGCAATTGTTGCCCCTGTCATTATTAAATCCCATTGATTATAAACTTCGCCAGAGAATAATGAAAGTCCAACTGGCAATGTATATATTTGTGGATTATCGACTGCTATAACAGGCCATAAAAACGAATTCCAATTACCTAAAAACGTAAATATCCCCAATGCTGATAAAGCAGGCTTTACTAATGGCATAGCAACTCTCCAAAATACACCGAACTCAGATAGTCCATCTATCCTTCCGGCATCCAGTAGATCATCTGGTATTCCAGTGAAAAATTGTCTCATCATAAATATACCAAAGCCTGTGCACAAACCTGGAAACAAAAGTGACCAGTATGAATTTATCCATTGTAATTTGTTAACCATCAGATACCATGGTATAATTAACATTTCTGTAGGTACCATCATTGTAGAAAGTATTAAAATGAACATCGGTTTCTTACCTTTGAATTCCAATTTAGCAAAAGTATAGCCAACTAAAGAATCCATAAATAAAACTGATACAACTGTAATAATAGAAATTATAAAACTATTCAAAAACCACCTACCAAAATTTGAAGTTGAAAAAACTCTTATATAATTCCTCAAAGTTGGATTTTCAGGAATTAAAGAGAGATTATATATTTCTGTACCTGACTTAAGTGATGTAGATATCATCCATACAAAAGGAAATACCATAATTAACCCAATTAACGTCAATAAACCATATGTAATAATATTTTTTACAAGTTTACTTTTTCTCAACTTTAATACCTCCTTTAATCTATTTTTCTACTAAGTACCTTCATTTGGAATATAGTAATTACCAATATAAATATGAACAATACTACAGTTGCAGCACTTGCCAAACCCATATTATAATTTCTAAAAGCAAGGTTGTAAATGTACAATACCAAGGACATTGTAGAATTCAATGGTCCACCTGGATTTCCAGCATTTCCGCCTGTAATATTGAATACCTCTGTAAATACTTGTAATGTCTTTATTGTTGAAATTATAGCTACATATACCAATGTAGGGTTTAGAAGAGGTATTGTTATATGCTTAAATTTTTGCCAAGGTGTAGCTCCATCAATATCTGCCGCTTCATAATAACTAGTAGATATCTGCATTAATCCAGCCAGTATAATTATTGTATAGAAACCAATGCTTTGCCAAATTACATTTGACATTACTACTCGTATGGCCTGAGTTGTACTATCCAAAAAAGGTTGAGAAGATAACCCAAAAATTCTTAGAAATGAATTTACTACACCGCCCTGTTTCATAAACATCCATCTCCATACCCAAGAAATCGCTACAGTTGATGTTACATAAGGTATAAAGACCAGCATTCTATAAAATCCAACCCCTCTAGTTATATTGTTGAGCAACAAAGCAATACCTAAGCTTATTAACAATATTATCGGAACCCCTATTAAGACATATTCAAGAGTGTTTACTAGTGCAATTTTAAATATCTCATTTGCAAACAGTTCCTTAAAATTCGATAATCCAACAAAAGGCTTATCTACAGAAAGTAAGTCCCAATCCCTAAGGCTTATATTAAAAGAATATAAGGTTGGAAAGATTCTGAAAGCAAAGAAGTATAAAATTGGAACCGTGATAAAAACATAAGCCCATATCTGCTTCTTTTTTTCAATGGATAATGACTTTTTTATTTCTATTTGATTCTTCTTACTAATACTATTCATACTAGACCCCTCCTTTATAGAAAACTTGTTACTAATCATAGCCTACGATAAAAAAATAATGGCAATCCACCTAAAAACCCTATAGCTCGCAAACTCCCTATACTTAAACAGTGCAAGCTACTAATACTAAATTATATCTGAAAACGTTTTTTGTAATTATATGTTTATATTCTACACTAAATAAGTTATAATTAAAAGAGGTAAGTTTGTTTTTCTTACAAACTAACTGGGTATATATTTATTACCCTGAAAAAATTATAGTAATCTCATATTTTTAGAAATTATTTTAGAAATTTATAATTAGGGTATTTGGGTATTATGAAATCAATTTAGCTTATAATTATTACATAAAAATAAATTTATTATTTTTAAGGGGGAAAGAAAAATGGCTGATCTTAAGTTAAAGAATATTAACAAGGTCTATAGCAACGGTTTTCATGCGGTTAAGGATGTATCACTTGATATAGAAGACAAGGAATTCTTAGTATTGGTTGGTCCTTCAGGATGTGGTAAATCTACCACCTTAAGAATGGTTGCAGGTCTTGAAGAAATCTCTTCCGGCGAGCTATATATAGATGATTTGCTAGTAAATGATGTTGCTCCAAAGGACAGAGATATTGCTATGGTATTTCAAAACTATGCTTTATATCCGCATATGAATGTCTTTGATAATATGGGATTTAGCTTGAAATTAAAAAAAGTTTCAAAATCAGAAATCAAAGAAAAAGTACATAATGCTGCAAAAATATTAGGTATAGAAGAATTATTAGATAGAAAACCAAAACAACTTTCAGGTGGTCAGAAGCAAAGAGTTGCTTTGGGAAGAGCTATAGTTAGAAATCCAAAGGTATTCCTTATGGATGAACCTCTATCTAATTTAGATGCAAAGTTAAGAATACAAATGAGATCTGAATTAATCAAACTTCATCAAAATCTAGCTACAACTTTCATTTATGTCACCCATGATCAAACCGAAGCAATGACAATGGGTACTAGGATAGTTGTTATGAAAGATGGAATTGTCCATCAGATAGATACTCCACAAAATATTTATAAAAATCCAGCTAATATATTTGTTGCAGGATTTATTGGAAGTCCGCAAATGAATTTTATTGACGGTACAATCATCGAAAAGGACAATGAAATGTATTTCAAATTCCTGGACAATATGCTTCAATTGCCTAAAGACAAGGCAAGCGTTATCCAAATTAAAGAGCTAGTAGGAAAAGAAGTAGTTTTAGGGATTAGACCAGAGGATATAAATCATAAGGAAGAAATGAATATTGAAAACAGTGTCAATCCAGTAGATGGCATTATTGAGGTAGTTGAGATGTTAGGAGCTGAAGCATTTTTATATTTAAATTCAGATGATATCAAATTAGTTGTAAGAGCTGAAAACAAATTTGACTATAGATTTGGTGATAAGGTTAATCTTTATTTCAATATGAATAAAATTCATATATTTGATAAAGAAACAGAAAATGCCATACTTTAGTACATGGAAATTATAGCAAATTTTTTATTGCTTTGTAAAATAGACAAGTCAAATATTTGACTTGTCTATTTTACATATTATCCTATTATTACTTTCATACCTAAGAAGTATAAAGCACTTATTGCTAATATATGAAGTCCAGTAATTATCATTATGACTTTACTATAACTGGATAAACTATTCACTTGTTTCCCTCCTAAAATTATTATCTATGCAAATAAATTTTACGTATTTCAATCTCCATCCATTATGATAGAGCATCAAAAGTATCCTGTCAATGGCTTAAAATACAGGAAAACGTTATAAAATTAAAGTTCTAATTTTCGAATTATTGACATCGGTTTCATTTTTGTATCTATTTCATATTATAAATAATTTTGAAATATAAGAAATTATTTATAGCAAAATAGTGTATAATAAAAATAGTATGTAATTTGGCGGTAATAAAAGAAATTATTAGGAGGTATAATATGAAATTTAATTTTAAAAAATTTTTTCTTATCAATATTGGACTTATCATTCTTGCATGCGGATTGCATTTTTTCTTGATACCTTCTAATCTTGCTGTAGGAGGTGCTACAGGTCTTGCATTGGTTTTAAGTTATCTTATTCCTTCCATTGACTATGGTATTTTGCTAGGTGTTATTAATATAGTCCTCTTTATAATAGCATTTATAATTTTAGGTAAGGAATTTGGGGGATATACACTATATTCAAGTTTAGCTTTGTCTGGTATGTTTACTATACTTGAACTAATAGTTCCTATGAGCCAACCTTTTATTGATGATCTATTCATCAATTTAATATTTGGTATATTAATATCCGGTATCGGCATGGGAATTGTTTTTAATCAAGGTGCATCTACTGGCGGAACCGATATAATTGCTAAAATTATAAATAAATATACCCATCTTGAAATTGGAAAATCTCTTCTTTTATCAGATTTACTTATTACCATATTTGCATCTATTGTTTTTGGTCCAAGATTAGGTATGTATGCTTTGTTGGGTATTATAGTAAATTCTTTAGTCGTAGATCAAATGATTGCCGGCTTCAATATAAAAATAAATATGATTATCATCTCAGAAAAAGGCGATATAATTAACAAATATATAATAGATGATATGTATAGAGGAACTACTATATATCATGCTACAGGTGGGTATTCCAATGAAGATAGGAAAGTTATCAATACAATAGTATCAAGAAATGAATATATTAAAATTAGAAATTTCGTTCGTTCCATAGATCAAAGGGCTTTTGTAGCCATATCTTATATTACAGAGGTTGAAGGAGAAGGATTTACATTTGATTAGGGCTTTTAGAGCCATTTTTCTATATTAAGTAAGAAAATATTTTATTGTCAAGGATGGAAAAAATTAATTAGTATAATCAATATTTTATACTTGATACTAAATATATGAAAAGAAAAGAATTTTTACTCAAATATGTTTTTTATGGACTATTAGGTGTAACCTTAGAAATATTTTTTACAGGCTTTATTGGCCTTTTAAATAATGACTTGACACTGGAGGGAAAATCTTATATTTGGATGTTTTTTATATATGGTCTGGCAGTTGCCTTAGAACCCATACATGATAGAATTCGAGATAGAAATATTGTAATCAGAGGATTTATATATATGGTATTAATCTATATTGGTGAGCTAATTACTGGAGCTTTTATAATGATGCTTATTGGAAAGTGTCCATGGAGTTATGCAGATGGAAATTCCATCAATAGTATTATTTCCACAAAGTTTATACCAATATGGTTTGGACTAGGGTTGTTCCTAGAAAGAGTTCATGATTTTCTAGATGAAAAAATTAAATTAGTTGTTTGACTTACCTTAAAGTATATATTATCATTAAAAAAATTTTATATTGGAACATAAATAGGGGGATGAACTTTTGAAAACAATATTAAAAAATGGCAAGTTTTATATTGAAAAAAATAATTTTCAAGAGGCAATTTTTATTGTGGACGGTATGATTGAACAAATCGGTACAAATGAAAAAATATTACTAAATGAAGCTGACAAAATAATCGATTTAGAAGGTAAAACGGTTATTCCTGGATTGAATGATAGTCATATGCATCTTGTATCTGTTGGAGCTTCAATTCTTTCCTGTAATCTAACTCAAGCTAAGTCGATTGATGATGTTATTCAATTAGGTAAAGAATTTTTAGAGAATAACAAAAACCTTAATGCAATAAGTGGTAGGGGCTGGAATCAAGATTACTTTGTAAATGGTGAAAAACGAATGATAAACCGTTTTGATTTGGATAAGATTTCTACAGATATTCCTATTGTATTCACAAGAGTTTGCGGACATGTTAATGTCGGAAACTCTAAAGCTTTAGAGATCTTGGGAGTAGATGAAAATACTAAAGTCAATGGCGGAATGATAGAACTAGGTGATGATGGTAAGCCAAATGGTATATTCTGTGAAAATGCTACTGGACTTCTCTTCTCAATTATTCCAAGCAAGACAGATGAAGATTTAGAAAATGATTTTATACGAGCAGCAGATTATGCAATAAGTCAAGGGTTAACGTCTGTTCAATCATGTGATATTATGCCTGAGAACCTTCAAAAAATGTTTGATATTATTCACAATATCTATGATAATGAAAAAACTAGTCTAAGATATGGTCATCAATTTAATTTTCAGGATATCAATGATTTTAAAACATATCTTGAAACTGAATTTAAAACCGGAAAATATGATGAGAAATTCTTATCTAAGGGTGCACTAAAGTTATATGTAGACGGTTCATTGGGTGCTAGAACTGCTTTATTGCTTAATGAATACGAAGATGCACCGGGTACACGTGGCGTCAAGGTATTAACTGATGTACAGCTTCAGGCATTATGTGATTTAGCTTCTGAAAACGGCATAAGAGTCGTAACTCATGCAATAGGCGATGGCGCAGTTGAACATATAACAAATGCATATGAAAATTCCATTGAAAATGGAAAAAATACACTTAGACATGGTATTGTTCACTGTCAGATTACAAGTATGGAGCAATTAGAAAGAATTGCAAGATTAAATATAGCTGTAATGTATCAACCTATTTTTCTGGATTATGATATAAAGATTGTGGAAGATAGAGTGGGGAAAGAACTATCCAATACATCTTATGCCTTTAATACACTATTTAAATTGGGAGCTCCTATATCCTTTGGTACAGATTCTCCAGTTGAAGACTTAAATCCTTGGAATAATATTTATTGTGCGGTCACAAGAAAGGGATTAGATGGCTATCCAGTAGATGGCTTTAATCCAAAAGAGAAAATGTCACTAGAGGATGCAATAGATATATATACTATTGGTGGTGCATATAACGAACTCAAGGAAGACTTTAAGGGCAGATTAAAACCAGGCTATGTAGCAGACTTAATCGTTTTAGATAAGGACATCTTTACTATACCTGATGATAAAATTAAAGATATTAAGGTTGAGAAAACCATGATTGATGGAAAATTCGTATACGAAAAATAAGTAATAGAATAAAATGGCCTACTTGAGGCCATTTTATTCTATGTAATCACTAAATATCTCATCAACTAATAAATCCGTCTTCTCCCTATCATACACCCTATAACTAATACCCTTTATATATTCATCCGTTCCAGGGATTATATCAGTTTTAATATTTTCCGTATTTATTTTTCTAGCTGACGCAGCTGCCTTAAGCATGGTACCTAATGGTATATTGGTTTCAACATTTGAAAAATAAGTTTCCATTAACTTAGGCAGCTTTACTAGATTTTTTACCTTTAAAGTTTGCTTGATAAGCTCCTTCATAAAATAT
Source organism: Tissierella sp. (assembly GCA_036844705.1). Lineage (GTDB taxonomy): Bacteria > Bacillota > Clostridia > Tissierellales > Tissierellaceae > DAIUFH01. Next base: position 36,185 of record DAIUFH010000006.1, on the reverse strand, counting down.
TGCTGAGCCTTTATCCTACCTATATCCCCATCCTTATAGCCTACAGTCTTAGCATTGTTATTTCTAAATCTTAAAAAGTCATGGGCATTCTTCCCATCTAAAACTTGTTCACCTTTTTCTATATTTATATCTAATGGAGGTACAGTTGGATTGTACTCCTTATACTTCATATCGAATGGAACGTCTATTTTTACACCGCCTATATCATCTACAACTTCCTTAACAATTTTGTAATCAATTTTAACATAATAGTCTATATCTATCCCCAAAAACTTTCTCACTGTATCCATAGTTGATTCTACTCCACCATATACATGTGCATGATTTATCTTATCAGGATTGCCATTTACTAAGACTCGAGTGTCACGAGGAATTGATAATATATTTACATCTCCAGTATCAAAGTTGACCTTAGTTAGCATCATAGTATCTGTACGTTTTCCCTTTGACTCTTTCACATCTTCAGCATCTACGCCCAAAAGTAGAAATAAAATCTCATTTTTCACCTTTGGTTTATTTCCCATTTCTTTTTCTTTATTAGTTCCATCTGGATTATTTGGCAATGTAGCCAAAGATTTTTCTGTGAATATAAAATTAAATACGGTGGAGTATAATAAAATAAAACATACAATAGATACTGAAAATGCAATTAAAAACTTCTTTTTCATCATTACACCTCATTTGTATTACCAATATTTCCTTAATAATACCATAGTGCACCATTAATTTGTTTACAATATAGTTAATTATTATTCTCTTATACTATTTAATAGCTCATTCATCTGATCATAGGTCAACATACTAGGCACCCCACCTAGTAGTATCCCTCCTTTATCTATAAAATAAGAAGTTGGAAATCCACTAACCAAATAGGTTCCTGTAACAGCACCGTCACTATCCAGTACTACATCAAAATCATATCCTCCCTTTTCGATATAATCCTGAACATTCTTCTTTTCTTCCATTACATTGACTGCTAAAACTACTAAATCTTCATTTTCATTATTAAATTTTTGTAAATCAGGCATTTCCATATCACAGAATCCACACCATGTTGCCCAAAAATTGACCAATACATATTTCCCTCTATAATCAGATAATGATATTTTATCTCCATTCAAACTTTCCAAAGTAAAATCTGGTGCTAACTCACCCTTTGCTATATCTGTAGTTATTTCCTTTACATCTTCGGTATCTTCTTCAGCTATTACTTCTTGTTCCGATATCTCCTCTTCCTGTTCTGATATCTCCTCTTTCTCCGGTATTTCTACAACATCTTTATCAGGTTGTAGATATACAAATATACCTACTACAACTATGAGAATTACAAGAATAGATAATATTATTTTTTTATTCACCTTCTCACTCCTTTTTATAAAAGTAATTTACTTATATTTATCACCTTATTAAAAAATACCAATACACCAAATATTATTAAAATAACTCCTCCTATTTTAGGTATATATTTCATATACCTATCAGATTTATTCAAGAATTTTTCAAAAATATTTATAAATAATACCGTAAGTATAAAAGGTATTGCCATTCCTATTGAATACATTAGTAGTAGGTAAACCCCTCTTGATATTGACTCACTACCACCTGCCATTACCAAAATAGACCCCAGCACTGGACCAAAACAAGGAGTCCAGCCTGCTGCAAAAGCCATCCCCATCAATACTGAGCTAAACCAGTTTGAAATTTTTTTAGGTGCCTTTACTCTTGTATTCTTATTTAGAAATTTAATATTGATTATCCCCATCATATTTAATCCAAAAACTACAATTAAAATGCCGCTTATTTTAGCAAATATAAGTTTATTCCTAATAAACAACTTTCCTAATAACGTCGCAGATGAACCCATTATAATAAAAATTATGGTAAATCCTATGACAAACCCTAAGGTTCTATACAATGCAAATGCTCTCTTTCTATTTATATCCTCCTCAGTACTAGTACCTGTTATATACATTATATATGCTGGGACTAAAGGCAAAATACACGGTGAAAAAAATGATAAAAATCCAGCCCCAAGTGCCAATGGTAAAGATACGTCTCCTAAATTCATAAAGCCTAACCCCCTTTTAATATATACCCCTACCCCCTATATTTATGATTATACAATAGTATTTATTCAAAGTAAATTGATTTAAATAAAATAGTAGTGGTTTCCCACTACTATCTTTACCCACTAATCGGCTTCGTTATCCAAATATATACCCTTAGGTCATTATATATCTTTTACATTCATTACTCTCATTGAATTTAATATGGCAATAACTGCAACTCCCACATCAGCAAATACGGCTTCCCACATAGTAGCGATTCCAAAGGCACCCATTATTAAAAAAATGGCTTTTACACCTAGTGCAAAGATTATGTTCTGCCATACTATTTTCTTAGTTCTATGTGCAATCTTGATTGCCTCCGATATCTTTGATGGTTCATCGGTCATGATTACAATGTCTGCTGCTTCTATAGCTGCATCAGAACCTAAACCACCCATTGCTATCCCAATATCTGCCCTTGCAAGTACTGGTGCATCATTGATACCATCTCCAACATATGCTAACTTTCCCTTATCAGATTTTTTATTATCAAGCAGCTCTAGCCTATCTACCTTATCCGCAGGGAGCAGCTCTGAGTATACCTCATCTAAAGCTAATTCTTTTCCTACTTTCTCCCCAACAAATCTAGTATCTCCAGTTAACATAATTGTTCTTTTCACGCCAAGATTTTTTAACGATTTAATTGCATTTACTGAATCTTCTTTTATTTCATCAGATATTATAATATATCCAACATAATTCTTATCTACTGCTACATGGACAACTGTTCCGATAGATTGGATATCATCACAACTTATATGCTCTATATTCATAAGCTTCATATTTCCGGCTAGAATTTCCTTACTATCTACTATTACTTTAATTCCATGACCTGATATTTCATCATATTTTTCAATCCTTGATTTATCAATTTCTTTACCATAAAATTTTATAATTGAATTTGCTATTGGATGATTTGAATATATTTCCGCATAAGCTGCAGCTTCAATTAATTCCTCTTTTGTATATTTACCATTGGGGTTAATTTCAGTTACATCGAATACCCCTCTAGTTAAGGTTCCGGTTTTATCAAAAATAACTATTTCAACATTGTTTAAAGCTTCTAAGTAATTGCTTCCTTTAACTAATATTCCTCTTTTTGAAGCTCCACCTATTCCTCCAAAGAAGCCCAAAGGTATAGATATGACCAATGCACATGGACAGGATATTACAAGAAATATCAACGCCCTATAAATCCACTCTGAAAATGTAGCCCCATTAATTATAATTGGAGGAATAATTGCTAAAGCTAATGCTCCAAATACAACGGCAGGCGTATAATACCTAGCAAATTTTGTAATGAAATTCTCTGTTGGAGCCTTTTTGCTGCTTGCGTTTTCCACCAAGTCTAATATTTTAGAAACTGTGGATTCACCAAAGTTCTTCGTTACCTCAATATTTAAAACACCATTATTGTTAATAAAACCACTTAAAGCTTCGCTTCCTACTTTAAGCTCTCTTGGTACTGATTCCCCGGTTAGAGCAGATGTATCAACCATAGAGTGTCCTTCGATAACTCTTCCGTCAAGAGGAATCTTTTCACCTGGCTTTACAACTATGATATCCCCAATCTTAACGTCTTCCGGTGAGACAATCGATACATCATTGTCTATCTTAAGATTTGCATAATCAGGTCTAATATCCATTAGAGCACTAATAGATTTTCTCGAATGATTTACTGCGATATCTTGGAACAGCTCTCCTATCTGATAAAATAGCATTACTCCTACTGCTTCTGCATATTCCCCTACAAAGAATGCACCTATTGTTGCAAAACCCATAAGGAAATTCTCGTCAAAAACCTGTCCCCTTTTAATATTTTTTATAGCTTTTAGTATGATTTCTCCTCCAACAATTACATAGCTAAATAAAAATATTATGAGTTTAAATAAAGGTGATACATTTAGTAAAGAGCCTAAAATTAATAACACTCCACTGATAATTATCTTAGTAATTTGCCCTATTATCTCCGATTTTTCACTATCATCATTAGCTTCGGCTTTTTTTTCTATAATCTCCTGCTCACTAATTATCTTTACATCAGGTTCTATATTCTTAACAATCTTCTTTACATCTTCAATAATCTCCGGTAGCCTAAGCTTGTTATTTATCTCAACTTTTAATTTCTTAGAAACAAAATCTATTGATGCATGCTCAACTCCTTCAAGACAATTTACTTTTTCTTCAATCTTCGCTGCGCAATTTGCACAATCTAGACCCTCAAGTATATATGTTCTTTTAATTATCTCATCTTTCTTTTTTTCAATAATTTTAACTTCAGGTTCATGCTTATGAACTATGGATTTGACTTGTTCCATTAAGCTCTTATGGTCATAGCCGTTATCTGTTTCTAAAGTAAGAGTTTTTGATATAAAATTCATTGTGGCACTAACACCTTCAATTTTATTTACATCATGTTCAATCTTCGCAGAACAGTGTGCACAATCTAATCCTTCCAATATTAATTCTTCTTTCACCATGTAATCACCTCCTGGCCCCTATTGTCTTTCCTTAATATGCATTAACCCTTGATTGAATATTGATTTAACGTGATCATCATCCAAGGAATAATAAACAACCTTACCTTCTTTTCTGTTTTTTACAAGTCTTGCTTGTTTTAATACTCTTAGTTGGTGAGAGATTGCAGACTGAGTCATATTTAATAAGGCTGCTATATCGCATACACACATTTCAGCCTCATCTAAAGCACAAAGAATTCTAACCCTCGTTGAATCCCCAAATACTTTAAACAATTCTGCTAAGTCATACAAATCTTCTTCATCTGGTAGATTTTTACTAACTCGTTTAACTACATCCTCGTGTATCACCGTAATTTCACATCTATCTAATTCCTTTTTCTCTTCCATTTTTCCACCCCTTTGGTCGGCCATAAATTGAACGATTGAACAATCATTCATATGTTATATTATTATTGTATGCTTAAGTTTTAAAAATGTCAATATGAATATGTGAATATTTATTCATATATTAAAAAATAATTCTATGAAATTCTCTATACTATTTGATATTGGCGAGCAAATTTATGCAAAATTAAAGGCTTAGGAATCATGTTTATAGATATGATCCTAAGCCCTAAGATTATATTTTTCAGTTTACACTAACATTGTCGGTTTGTTCATTATATATCCCTATTCAAGATATTGTATATTATAACAGCTGCCTCTTCTCTTGTTAAATTATCTGTCGGTCTGAAATTTCCATCTCCACTTATAAGTCCTAGCCCTTCAGCAATTGCTACATGCCCTTTTAAATTAGGTGATATTTTATCTGCATCATCATACTCTAATTTATATACATCCCGTATATTATCTAATGGCTCCTGTCCAAAAGCCCTAATTATATACTTTACAGCTTCTTCTCTAGTTACTTTTGCTTCCATACTTTTTTCTTCTTGTTTTAAAATACCCTCATTAATTAATCTTTCATACAAATAGTTTTGATCTTCATACAAATAATATATATCCTTAGTTTGAGCAAGTAATTGGAAAAACTCTTTCTGAGTTATTTCTTGTTTTGGTTTGAATTCTTCTCCCTCAAATAAAAAAATATATTTTTGTAATTTCTGAATCTGATTTTTAGCGAAACTATTTTCAATATCTTTATATTCTTTTATTCCCGTCTTTGCCATTAACTCTTTTCTATTGTCTATTATTTCTGCCTTTTTAGCATCTACTACTAAATGTTTATCTTTAAAATCATATACTAGCTTAACATTCTTTTTTTCTTTTTCTTTCTTTTCAGTTTGATACTCTAAATTTAATTCTCTGTCTTCAAATAGTATTTCCTTAGCCTTATTTATTTCTATTATATTTTCTGGAGTTTCAAACTCCGCATTGCTCCAGTTATAATTATATGATGTTACATTACCAGTAATATTGCTTAAAGCTACTCTGAATCCTTCATCTTTAACTTTGATATCATTTACTTTTCTTACAAATTGAAAATTTGATATATTATTTCTACCATAAACTGAATCTAAATCTTCTTCCTCTATATATTCTACTTCTTTATACTTTTCAGGACTGTTATTTTTTATAACTTCTTTTGCCTTTTCAAGCAGCTCTTCTTTATTATACTTCAATTCCTCTGATTCTTCATCCCAAGAGCCAGGGTCAGAAAAATCTAAAATCTCTCCTGTTTTAGCATTGATTCTTGCACTAACACCACTTCCGTGGTTTCCAACATGTTTCATAACCATTACTTCCCATATATAAACATCTTTTTCTTTATTACCCTTTAATTTATGATCCCTAACTTCATATCCTTCTCCCAGTTTAAAAGTGTCTAATATCTTTTCACTTGCTACTTTCCTACTAATAACTTTTTTCAAATCAATCAATTTGTTTTCTTCCTTAATTGATAGATTTTCCATATTTTGATTTAAAGTAGAGCCATATATAGAATATATAGATTTATATGAAGTACTCAGCATATCCTTGGTTTTAGCATCTACTGTCTTATCTATATCTATAATATTATATTCTAAGTATGATTTTATATCTTTATCTGTTTCTTTTACTTCATATGCCAATTCTAAATCGACATTATTTACATATATTTCTTTCGCTTCATCCTTTGATATAATACCTTTCGTATCTTGAAATTCTAGGCCTTCCTTCCAATTAATATTAAAACTAGTTACTTCTCCAGTTTTATTATCAACATTAACATAGACAGTATTTTCATTAAATACAATGTCATTTTCTATCATTACATAATTATAGCTATATCCTCCTAAATTATCTCTACGATATGTACTATAAAGTTCATCTTCATTTACAAGTTGAATGTTATCTAATATACTAGGATATAATTTTTTTATAAAATCCTTAGCTGTTTTCTCCCCTTGTTCTTTAGTTATTTTAGGAAATTTATAAATCCTTGGATTTCTATCTAGATTGTTATATTCGTTTTTCCAATAACCTATTATATTTCCCTCTTCATCGATATCAACACTAATATTATTATTTTGACCTCTCCATGATAAGCTAGTCACTTTCTTCCCATTGTAAGCATCATACTGATGTTTATCAAAATCCTCATATTCATCTCCTAGTTCAAATAGGGTTCTAATCTTTTGAATACCTTTATCTAAGCTCTCTCCTTCTGCAAATCCATAAGATGGTATACATGTAACTAATAGTGTTAATATCATAACAAACATTAACGATTTAAATTTTAACTTTTTCACAATATCCCCTCCTATGACCAGCATACCATATTTATGCCTAATTAACCATATATTGGAGAAGTAATTCTAATAAAAGCTCAATATCATACCATCTTTACCTGCATAAGTTCCCATAGTTGCACCCATATAATTAATAATTACATCCTTTGGTGCATATCTTTTTATTATTTCCTTCTTTAAATATTCAGCATCCCTTATATTGTCAACATGTGTTATACCAAATATTATATCAGTGAAATTCTCTTTTCTTTCACCGATTATATCCAATGCTCTGTTCAAAAATCTCCTTCTTCCATGTATCTTTTCTAGGATTTCTACCTTTCCCTCTACATTATGGAGCAGTACTTTGATGTCTAGCATTTTTGCAATTGAGCCTTGGAACTTGCTCAATCGCCCACCCTTTACTATATTCTCAAGGGTATCTAGCAATATCAGTATGTTTGATTGTTTCTTATACCTCTCAAGATAATCTACTATTTCCTCAATGGATTTCCCTTGTTTTTCAAGCTTCCTTACTTCAATTAACTGCAATCCATGTGCCAATGAGCCAGCCCAGGTATCTATAACTTTCACATCAACGCCTGATGCTTCTTTCCCTAAACAGGCAGCCTGATATGTACCACTTAAGCTAGAGGATATAGTCAAACATAAAACTGACCCTTTTTTTGACAGCTTCCTAAAAGTTTCTGCAAATTCCCCAGGAGAAGGTTGAGAGGTCTTAGGTAAATTCTTCGAATTAAACATCTTTACATAAAACTCCTGAGGAGCAATATCTACTCCCTCTTTATAATCTATGCCATCTATTGATATTGTAAGGGGAACTACATGAATATCATACTCTTCAAGCAATTCTTTAGGCATGTCTGCAGAACTGTCAGTGACTAATTGAATCATAAGTCTTCACCCCTTTTAATATAACATCTACATTTGAAATCTTTTCCGTTTCTAATATATATTATATAGTGTTAAAGGGATATGTACAAGTCAACTAACAGTTCTTCCCAATATCATTTCTATAACCTCTTATATGCATAGTTTAAAAAGGACCCTATTTTAATAATCATTTGAAATGTCTATTTCATAGGATCCACTTTATATAAATTAAATTCTGCTTACACCTGTTTTTATAGCTGCTTCTGCAACAGCTTTAGATACTGTTTTCGCTACTCTTTCATCAAAAGCTTTTGGAATTATATAATTTTCATTTAGTTCTTCATCAGTAACTAGTCCAGAAATTGCATATGCTGCTGCTAATTTCATTTCTTCATTAATTTCTGTAGCTCTTACATCAAAAGTTCCTCTGAATATTCCTGGAAATGCTAATACATTGTTGATTTGATTAGGAAAATCCGATCTACCTGTTCCCATTACTCTTATTCCACCTGCTAATGCAACTTCTGGTAAAACTTCTGGTACAGGGTTAGCCATAGCAAAAGCGATTGAATTTTCATTCATGCTTTCTACCATTTCTTTTGTGACTATATTTGGTGCAGAAACACCTATAAATATATCCGAGCCTACCATAGCATCTGCTAGAGATCCTTTTTTGTTAGTTTTATTTGATACTAAAGCCATTTCTTTTCTAATTGGATCAAGTTTTTCATCGGACTTTTCTAATATACCTCTACTATTGCAGATAATTACATCCTTGATTCCAGCATTAATAAGTAATCTTGATATAGCTATACCAGCAGCACCAGCACCACTTATAACAGCTGTAACATCTTCAATTTTCTTACCTACTACTTTTAAGCCATTAATTATTCCCGATAATACAATGACTGCAGTGCCATGCTGATCATCATGGAATACGGGAATATCTAATTCTTTCTTTAACCTCTCTTCTATTTCGAAGCATCTTGGTGCTGCGATATCTTCTAGATTAATACCACCAAAGGATGGAGCTATTTGTTTAACAGTTTCAACTATTACCTCTACATCTTGACTTTCCAAGCAAATAGGAAATGCATCCACATTAGCAAATGATTTAAATAATACTGCCTTACCTTCCATAACAGGCATTCCTGCTCTTGCACCGATATTGCCTAAGCCTAGTACTGCAGAACCATCAGTTACAACAGCAACCATATTCCCTTTATTTGTATAATCATATATAAGATCAGGATTCAAATGAATTTCTTTACATGGTTCAGCTACTCCTGGTGTGTACGCTAAGCTCAAATCTCTTGCATTTTCTACTTTAACCTTACTAACAACTTCAATTTTGCCTTTATTATCCTTATGCAGCTTTAATGCTTCTTCTCTTAAATCCATAACTATCCTCCTTATTCATTCACAACAGGTAATGTTGAACCACCATAAGGCATAATTAGTACCCCTACGTCATCACCTAGTTCTTTAATTGCTGCTTCATATGCCAGCTGTACAGTATCATAGGGTTCCATAAATATTGATTTTACTATATCAGAATCCATTTCTGATACCATGAATATTTTAGCTTTCTTTAATACTAAAGCTATAGCGGCAGCTTTATGTCCTCCAAGCTTGAAGTTTTTTCTTATTCTATCTATCAAGTCATCTGGAGAATTGGCTTCAATCATCCATTGTTCAAAGATTTTATTGCCAAGACCTTCTCTACAAGAGCCTACTAAGATAATAATCCCGCCATCTTTAATAGCGTGCTTAGCATTATCAAGAGCTTTTTGGGTTTGATATAAGTTTAAATCCTTAGGTGCTCCACCTTGAGATACTATGATAATATCTGCCTTTCTTTCAAGTTGTTTTTTATAAATTTTATCTAGAAACTTGCATCCTTCTCTATGCGCCTTAATAAAATCTCCAGCTACGCAATAAACTATTTCTTTTTTTTCATCCAAAATTACATTAACAATAAAATCAATTGGACAATATTTTATTGCCTCCTCTAAATCATCCCTGACAGGATTACCTTCCAATTTACCTGCCTTGGCATCGTCCAGAATCATTTTACCATGATTAGCTTGTATAGCACTTGGTGTTGATACTCCTGGCATTATAGCTTTTGCTCCTCCGCTATAACCTGCAAAATAATGATATTCAATATTTCCTACACAAATTCTCCTATCTGCCTCAGCCACTACTCTAAATATATCTACTGGAGTACCTGCACTAGTTACACCCATTCGTACACAATCATTTGCATCAGAATCAATACATTTAACCTCATTAAAAACTCTTTCACCTACAAGCTTTATCTTTTCTTCATCTGTATGTCCCCTATGGCTACCTAAAGCTAATACAACCACAATATCTTCTTTATTAATTCCTGCTTCGTAAAGTTTATCTAATATAGATGGTATTATTTTATAGCTTGGAACAGGCCTTGTTATATCGCTTGTTATGATAACAACTTTTTCTCCAGGTTTTATAAGTTTTTCAACCTTCTCAGACCCAATGGGATTATCCAATGATCTTTTAACCTCTTCAACACCTATTAAACCAATTTCAAACTCATTAGTTTTTAAAATACCCATTATTTGATTATCTGGAATTTCAAATTTCTGTGGTTTCATCCCATATCCTACAGATAATTTCATAAATTCACCTCTTTATCCAATTTCTAATTCGATAGCACAAATTTAAAAAATATTTATTTAGTCAATATACATATAATCTTTTACCATATCAAATATAGGTTCCATACACCTTTCTTTATGTTTCTTATAGAACTCTTTATTCTCTAAGAACATATTTCTTCCTCTAGTATCAATAGATACTATTAAAGGACCAAATTCACGCACTTTCATAACCCATTCTGCCTCAGGCATTCCTAATTCTCTCCAGTAAACTGTTTCAACTTCTTCAACATAATCAGCAGCTAATGCAGCACATCCTCCAGGATAAACACAGTGAATAGCTCCAAATTTTTTGCATGCCTCACTTGTTTTTTTGCCCATCCCACCTTTACCAACCTGTATTCTTACGCCTGTCTTTTCTATAAATTCAGCAGCATTTGCCTCCATTCTTATAGAGGAAGTAGGACCAATAGATATAATTTTATCCTTGTCATCGCTCTCATCAACAATAGGACCTGAATGTAAAATTGCCCCATCCCTAAAGTCATAAGGACTTTCTAATCCTTCTTTTACTACTCTATTATAAACATCATCTCTTCCTGTTACTAAATATCCGGTAAAATAAACAATATCACCAATGTTTAAATCTTTAATGTCTTCGTATTTTATAGGAGTTGTTATTATCTTTTTCATGATATATCTGCCCCTTCGTAATTCATAATTTCATAAGATAGATCTTTATAAAATTTAATCACACCTCTTCTATGAGCATAACAAGCAACATTTACTGCCACTGCAATAGTTGCTGTATGTCTTGCAGAAGACTCAATATTTACAGCCATTGCAACTGAGTTTCCCTTCATGCCCTGAGCCCCAATACCAAGATTATTTAATCCTTCAAGCAGAGCTTCTTCTAACTCTTTACCTCTTTCATGATGATGACTTGTCCCAATAGGTCTTAAATATGCCTTTTTAGACAAAAGTGCAGCATTTTCTATATTATGACCAAGTCCTACTCCAACTATCAATGGAGGACATGCGTTTATGCCTAAATCCGAAACAGCATCAAATACATATTCTACTATTGCTTCGTAACCATCGGACGGTTTGAAAACCTTAGCACAGCCAGGTAAAACACAACCACCACCAGCAAAATATTGAATGATTTCAAGATTATCTCCACCTGGTACAATATCCCAATGTATCCAAGGAATCCTCTCACCTACATTATTACCAGTATTTTTCTCTTCAAAATAGTTAACCGTATTTTGTCTAAGTGGTACGCTTTGTGTTGCATTTATTGTTGCTTCTCTAAGAGCATCTTCTAAAATATCCATATAAGGAAACTCAGTTCCTACTTCAATATAAAAATGAAGAAGTCCAGTATCTTGACAACATGGTCTGTTTTTCTTAAAAGCTGTATCTAAATTATCAAAATATGATTTATAAAGTACTTTTTGCATTTCTGAGGTTTCTTTTTCTTCACACTCTTTCAATTTTTTATAAACATCATCAGGTAATCTAACTGCACCTAATCGTAAAAACTTTTCCATCGTATCTGCAATCCTATTTCTTGCTAGTTCTTTATCCATATAATCAACTCCATATAAAAGAATTACTATAAATTTTCAAACTACATCGGTGCACCAATGAGATAAACTAAAAACATACTTATCGGCTCAATAAATGTAATCATTAATAGACCAATAATACTAACCCAAACATACGGCATTGTAGCTTTTACCAAAGGTTCAAACTTTATATTACCTATATTACAAGCAACATATAAGCAGTTTCCTACTGGAGGTGTTATCATTCCTATTCCCATATTAACTATGAAAATAATACCTATTAAGTATTTGTTAATTCCTACACTTGTCAATATAGGTAAAAGTATTGGTGTCAACAATGCAATTGCGGCAGATGAACTCATAAACATACCTGCAATTAGTACAACTATATTGAACAATATCAATATTATATATTTATTAGTTGTTAGACTTAATAAAGAATTTGCTATAATTTGAGGTATTTGACCTATTGTCAATACATAATTAAATGTTGCAACAGTTCCCATAATAAGCATAATAACAGATGACGCTACAGCTGTATCTACAATAATCTTAGGCAACTTCTCAAGGGTTAAAGATTTATATACAAACATTCCAACCAAAAATCCGTATACTGCTGCAATTGCTCCAGCTTCCGTAGGAGTAAAAAGGCCACTGTAGATTCCACCAAGAATAATTACTGGCATAATCAATGCCCAAATACTATCTTTAAAACCTTCCCAAATAATTTTTCCACTGATTTTTATATCTATAACAGGCACATTATTTTTTCTTGAATAATAATATGCATATCCCATCATTAGTAATCCAAGCAAGATACCAGGACCGAATCCAGTCAAGAAAAGTGTACTTACTGAAACTTCAGCTAAGACTGCATAGGTTACCATAGGTATGCTAGGCGGGATTATTTGTCCTACGATTCCGCCTGCAGCAGCGGTTGCAGCACTAAATTTTTTGTCATATCCAGTTTTATTCATCTCTGGTATCATAACTCCACCAATTGCAGCTGTTGTAGCAGGACAGGATCCAGATATAGCTGCAAAGAACATAGAAGCTACTATAGTTACAATAGATAACCCACCCTTAATTCTTCCTAAGAATATCTTTATAAAATCAACCAATTTTTTAGATAATCCACCACCACTCATCATGTTTCCACATAATATAAAAAATGGTATAGCCATCAAAGAATAAGAGTTTACACCATTAAACATAGTTTGAGCTGCTACAATAAGCGATACATTAGTTCCTGTCATAACTAATGCCAGTATTGCAGCAAGCCCTAAACAAACTGCAATAGGAACACCAATTGCTAATAATACACCAAATGAACCAAATAACCATACTAACATTCTTTACACCTCCTTGGTTTCTTTTTCTTTATCAAGGTAAACTTTTAATGCTAAGTACAAATAAAAAATTGCCATCATGAATAATCCAATCATCATACCTAAGTATACAAATGCCATAGGTATTTTAAGCATGGCCGTCTTCTGAGCCATTAGCTTTGACCACAAAGAAACGCAATAATAAAATATTACGCCAAAATACATTGCTGGTAATAAATTACTTATAAATTTTAAAAAGTTGCCTATAGGTCTTGGGGTATGAGTATGGAAATACTCTACACCTATATGTTGTCCTCTCCTAGCACCAACATAACCTGCAATAAAGGTAAGCCAAACAAATAAATATTGGCTAAGCTCAACTGACCACGCTAATGGCTTATTTAACACTCTAAAAACAACCTGTAAAGTTATAGATAAAACCATTACAGATAATATTATTGCTGATGCAAATTCAAATGCCTTATCGAATTTCTTGAAAATACTATCAATGTTCTTCATAAAATCACCCCATATTAGGGCATTATCTATTAGGTAATTAGTTAATAGATAATGCCCATATTTTAAGTACTGTTTATTTACTAGATTCAATTAAGTCAAAATATTCGCCGAGTGACTCACTAAACTTTTCGTATACAGACTCAACAGCATCTCTAAATACTTGCATATCAGAAGGTTTATTATATATTACATCTTCCATATTTCTTATTTGTTCTAACAAATTATTTTCGTCTTCTATTCCTAATTCTCTTTGATAAAGTCCTGCTTCTTTTGCAGCATCTAGTAAAACTTGTTGCTGTTCTGAACTAAAAGAATCAAATTTTTCTTTACTCATAATTAGTGGTTCTGCTGTGAAAATATGATGAGTTTCTGAATAGTATTTATTAACTTCATTAAACCTGTTATTTATATAATTTGCCGCTGGATTTTCCTGACCATCTACGGTGCCTAATTGAATTGCTGTAAATACTTCTGATACAGGCATGGATGTAGGAAGTGCTCCAAGTGCTTCAAATGCACTTCTGAATACTTCACTTTCAGGTATTCTAAATTTTAGTCCTGACATGTCTTTTGGTGTTTCTATAGATCCTTTGGAGTTACTCATATCTCTAAAGCCATTGTACCACCAACCTAATATCTTAAATCCGTATTCTTCAGATTTGGCAGCAAGTTTTTGACCAGCTTCTCCATCTAAAACCTTATATGCTTCCTCTGCATCTTTAAATAAGAAAGGCATATTTAATACATCTATCTCAGGGACAAAATTGCTAAGTGACATTGTCGATTCCAATGCAATATCAAGTGTATTCATTTGAACAAATTCTATTGCTTTTGCTCCTGAAGCGATTTGTGATGCAGGAAATACTTGAACTTCAATGCTACCATTGGATTTTTCACTTACTAATTCCGCAAACTTCTCTGACCCGGCATGATACGGATGTGTTGTTGCCCCAACATGATTTAATTTTAGTGTAATTTTATCTTTAGTGCTGCCTTCACTTCCTGTACTTCCTGTACTTCCTGTACTACTTGTACCACCACTACATGCTATTAATGAAAAGCATAGAACAAATGTCAATACTACAATAACGATTTTTTTAAGTTTCATTTTTTTCCTCCCTTTAATATAAAATACTATGTTATTTAACCTTACAAAGAAATAATTTTAATTATCTTCTTGTAATTTAGATTATAGATATTGTTTCTTGCAATGATAACGTTTGCAATTTAGCATTAAATATGCTACTAATACTATTTCCCCACCTATACAAAAGAAGCCTATTTAATAAATTTAACTTTTGTATATAAATCCTCTAGAGCCTTTTCTTTACGCTCATTGAACGTTATCTTATTCTGTTCAAACAAATTATTTCCTTCTGCATCTATGGATACGATTAGTGGTCCAAATTCCTTTACTCTACTAACCCAAAGTGCTTCAGGCATACCTAAATCCATCCAATGTGCATGTTCAATTTCTTCTACTGTTTCAGCTGCGATTACTGCACAACCAGCTGGAAATACACAATGAATCGCTTTATTTTCACGGCAACCAGCCTCTGTATTTGGACCCATACCACCCTTGCCGACAATAACCTTAACACCTGTTTTCTTTATAAACTCTTTTTCAAATTTCTCCATACGCATACTCGTTGTAGGTCCTATTGATACCATTTCGTATTTGTCTTCTTGACCTTCAATTTTTCTAACGATAGGTCCAGCATGGAAAATAGCTCCTCCATTTAAATCTACTGGCAACTCCCTTCCATATTCAATCAATCTTCGATGTGCTACATCACGGCATGTTACGATATGTCCATTAAGGTAAATCACATCTCCTACTTTAATATCCTTCAAATCATCAGATGATACTGGAGTATTTAAGATTTTCTTCATTATATCTCCTCCTCCCTATGTGTTAACATTTCATAGCTTAAGTCACTATTAATTCTTATTGTTCCTCTACGATGAGACCAGCATCCCACATTGACAGCAACTGAAATTACCGAAGGATGGCGAGCTGAATTTTCAATATTAACGCCCATAACAGATCTCGTGCCTCTTAATCCTTGTGGTCCAAGTCCAATTGAATCTATTGCTACAGCCATTTCATCTTCAAGTTGTGCAGCTTTTGGGTTACCATTATGACTACCAACAGGACGCATAAGTGCACGTTTTGACATATATGAAGCTGAGTCAATTGATGTACCAATTCCTACTCCCACTAATAAAGGAGGACACGCATTTAATCCATATGATGTCATAACATCTAAAACAAATTTAACTACACCCTCATATCCCTCACCTGGCATTAAGGTCTTGCCTTGACCTGGAAGTGAACAACCTCCGCCGGCCATATAAACATCCAACTCTAGCTTGTCACTATTAGGAATAACATTCCAATATAGCCATGGGGCATCAGTTCCAGTATTAGTACCTGTATTAAACTCATCAAAAGTTTCAACAGCATTATGTCTTAAAGGAGCCTTATTAGTTGCAATAGCTACAGCATCCTTTAGAGCATTTGCAAGATCATCAAGATATGGGAATTTTGATCCCGCACGAACAAACATCTGAATTACACCTGTATCTTGGCAAGATGGGCGATTAAGCTCATAAGCCAATTCCTGATTTTTCTCCATAGCTTCATAAATCATTTTAGCCATTTGAACAGTTTCTTCCTCTTTCAATTCTCTTAGCTTGGCAGTTACATCATTAGGAAGCTTTTTTCCTACTAATACAGTAAAATCAGCTACAATATCTATTAACTGTTCTATAGCACTTACATTATTCATTCTCTCATCCTCCCTATAAAATTATTGACAACTAAATCTATATACTTTAATGTAGTTAAAATTTAACAAATTGCATAGGCACTGTCTATCCAAAAATTAATATGATAATACGACACTGCAGAATTTTTGAAATATTTCTTCAATGACAAATTAAATTTTGTATATGAAAAAACTCCCTTAGCCTTTTGTTTTAAATTACAAGAGAAAGGAAGTTTTGAGAGTTTATTTATTGATTATTATCTAAATATTTCCCAGGGGTAAATAGTTAGGAAAACGTTATCGAAATTTTATTCTGATATGCTCGTAATAATTTTTTCCAAGGAATAAGTCGTCTGTTTTAAATCATTAGCCATTTCTTTAAGCCTAATTGACATTTCTGATTTTAGTTGAACAGATTTATATGTATTCATGTAATTTGATTGAATGTCTTGAGAATCATCTATATAATAAGCGTTTTTCTCCACTACATATTGCATTAATTTTTTATTCACATCTTCATCGTTAGATGGTAGAAATTCTTTTTTAAAATAAATATCATTTTTAGTTATATCCTCATTTAATTGATTTCGGTATTCTGTAGGTGTTTTCCCAAAGTTAGACTTAAAAGCTTTATTGAAAGCCTTTATATCAGAGAATCCATTGGAGAGTGCGATTTCTGATATAGTTTTGTTTGTTCGACCCAATTCATAGGTCGCCTCTCTCAACCTAATCCTCGTTAAATAGTCGTAAAAGTTAATACCTATATTCACTTTGAAAAGCTGAGAGATGTAATTTCTATTATATTGGCTTACTTCAGATAAGTCGTCTAAAGTTATCTTCCGCCTATAATTCTTATCAATATATCTGACCATCTTGCCAATAGCCTCAATTCTTTTGTTGCTAAGCATAAATACCGTTGATTTAACTTCTTTAGGAGGATAATACAAAACAATAGTGTGTAATAATGAATAATAAGCACGTCCAAAAAGCAACTTTAACCCAGGAGTTTGTTCAAGAGGTTGTTTAGTATGACTTAGGATCATTTCCGAAAGATAAGCCCTAATTAGTATAAACTGTTTATCATATCTATTTTCCTTATTAGAGCAACAATCAAAATATAAATTCTCTACATTCTCATAATAACTCTTTAAAAATTCAGGATCTATATGCAATACCATAGCAATACTATTCGGCTTTTTTGCCAACGTTGCATGACCCTTATTTGAATTGATTAATATAATATCATCCGTTTTAAGAACTTTACTTGTTCCATCTGTACACACTTCCACTTCCCCATTAACAACCGTGAGTAATTCCAGCTCTTTATGCCAATTATAATGAAATGAACCAATCTTATAAATATACTGTTTTAGATTTATATCATTTTTACTAAAAGAGTAATAAAATTGCTGCATATTATTCACCTCCATTTACACTTACGGAAATAAAACTGTGTTAGTAATTATATTATATCATATTTTCCCATAAAACTTGGTGAACTTATTAGTTGATTGATTATAATTCAAACTTTCCTTTCATCATAACTTTCTCATCAGCCATGGCGATTTTACCTTTAGACATAACACTTATAATTCTCATATCCCTATCAAGAACAACAAGATCAGCATCTGCAGTCTCACCAATAGTTCCCTTGATACCTTCCAAACCCAATACTCGGGCTGGATTAACAGTAAAGAACTTCAGAGCTTGTTCTAATGACATTCCTTTGGAAACCAAGGCATTTAGAAGTTGCATCAAAGTATTTGATGTTGAATATGTCAATCCAATACATTTACCTTCCTCATCAAATCTTGGTTGACTACCAAATGCATCACTTGATACTGTTATCAGGCTATCTTTAACTCCTCTGTCAAGAAGTTGGAAGATTTTATCTGCTTCTGTACTATTATCTTCAGCTGAAAACCCAGCTGTAAAATCCATTGTACCACCAATTTTAGCGAATTCCACACAGTCTTCCAACAACTCAGAACTGCGCATATTAACGTGTGTAGGTATGAAGTTTTTCACTGGTACATCAGATTCTTTTATTGCAGCTAACACAGGGGAAAGACGTTTTTTCCCACTGCCCATATGCATAGTGACAATACCTGATTTTCCCGAGATTAATCCTCCTCTACGTGCTTCAGTTGCAAGACGGATTAATTCTTCAGAAGTAATATTTGAACTTCTATGATCAGATACTGCAATTTTTACTCCAATACAAAGATCAATTAAATAAATGTCACGTTCAACGGAACCGGTTAATGTTACGGATGGATAACTATAAGATCCGGTAGACATGTAACAGGTAATTCCATCTTCATTCAAAGCCTTTGCCTTAGCATATAGATTTTCAAGGCTACGGCTTATACCATCAGTACCCATAAGACCCAGTACCGTAGTTACACCACAACTGATGAAATCTCGTAAGTTTGATTCCGGAACACGAGAGCTTGGTCCGGCTTCTCCACCACCTCCAGTAATATGTACATGTTGATCGATCAAACCGGGAATTAAAATCTTATCTGACAAATCAATTGTTTCAACTAAATTATCAGGTAAATTTATTTCAATATAATCAGCAATTTTTTTAACCTTAGTTCCTTCAATTAATATATCTTTTTTACCCAAGTATTTCGGAGCATAAACTTCAGCATTTTTTATTAAAATCATAATTTTCTCCTTCCCAATCGAAATATTTATACATAATAAAGTTAAAATATTGTTCTCTCTATGCACTACATTAAACGATTTTCAATAATATTTAGCCAGATTTTAACGCCTAGAGTAAGAACACGTTTATCAAAATCCATATCTACACTATGAAGACCCGGTTTTAAATCTGCACCAATACCAAAATATGCAGTTCGTAGTCCGCCTTCTGTTGCAAAGTAATGGAAATCTTCACTTCCGGAAGTGTGAATATCAGGTAAACAAGAACCAAGCACATCTGTGATTGCATCATGAGTAACACTAAGAAGTTTACTATCATACGTTGCAGCAGGTGAACCACCACAATCTATGAAAGTTGCCTTTGCTCCAACAGAAGCACCACCATTCACTACGGCGGTCTCTACTTTCTTAAGAAGTTCATCCATATCATCATTAAACTCAGCTCTTAAATCAAAAGTCAAATCACAACTAGCCGGAACAATATTAGTAGCGAGTCCTCCTGCTTGGAATTTGGTACATTTAACTGACCAGTTTACAGCGGGATTCAAGTGAATACTATTAACAGCATTTACAATACATACACCACTGTCAATACTATTGACACCTAAGTGCGGACGAGCACCATGGCTCTCTTTACCTTCAATTTTTACTTTAACTACACGTGATGCAGCATGCCAAAGCCCCGCTGTAGCTTCACCGAATTTAGCTTCCTGAACTGGTCTTAAGTGAGCACCATACATTTCATCGACATCTTTAAGATAACCGCTTTCTAACATTAATATTGCGCCAGCGAATAGTTCTTCGGCAGGTTGTAAAACAAGTTTCAATGTCCCTTTTTTCAATCCTGCATTACCTGCTATAATAGATGCAACTAATCCCATAGTTGCATGAGCATCATGTGCACAGGCATGTTTAAATACTTTTTCTCCATCTACTTCAAATTCCAGTGCATCAAAATCTGTACGAATGGCAACAACAGGACCCGGTTCACTGCCTCTTATAACACCGATAATACCTGTATCTCCAACCTCAATAATTTCGTCGAAGCAAACAGCCTCCCTCATTTTATTTTTTAAATACTGAGATGTTTTATACTCCTGTAGTCCTTTTTCAGGCATAGAATGCAAATCTTCAAAAGTGCTGTCAATTAAAATTTGATACTCTTCAACTTGATTCTTTAAGTTATACATATTTTACCTCATTCCTTTCTAGACAAATATATTCATTATAAGCATTGCTATCAGTCCATTCAAAATAGATATGGCAAATAAAAATGGTTGGTGTTTAACTCCTATTACTGCCAGACAACGACCGGCATACTGTAATAATGAACCCATTAAAAATATTGCAGGACTAAGAATTACAATATGTGCTCCAGTTAGTATTCCTTCTGCAAATAATCCACCGGATACGCCAACACCTCCACCCATAGATAAAAGGCTTGCAAGTAATACTGCTCCTGCTTGTCCCGGTAATCCAAATATACCCATTAAAGGAGAAAGAACATTACCAATAACATCCATTAAGCCAGTAACATTAAGAGCCTTAATCAGAACAAAAGCCATGACTACATTAGGGATGATACTTTTAAAACCTATACCCACTCCTTTATAAGCCGCATCAACAAATATGGTTACAGGATTCGCTTTTTCTTTTTTTTGTTGAATAGCAGCATTATCATTCTTTGATATTTTAGATGTTTCAGATTTTTTAGCTTCAGTTTTTATAAAATTTTTCCTAATATTGCCATCTGTCTTATTCTTTCCTTTAAGATAAAAACGAACAATGTTTGCACCAAAAAACTTTAAAATCAACTGTAGTACAAAAGGAATCATAATTGAAATTTTAATCGCAGGACTTCCATCTGCGTTGGTTAGTGCCCATAGTGCTGCACCTGTTCCAATAAAATTTGTAATAATTGCATCTGAAGAATACATCCAAGAAGCAAAAACAGTAGCCTGATTTTCATCAAGACTTCCATTATCTTTTAAAACCTTAGCCATTGCAGCACTTGCATCAGTACTCTGGAGAGAAGTTATCATAGCAAGACCTGCACTTCCCGGTATACCAAGCAATGGTTCCAAAAGTGGCGTTAACAATTTTTGAGAAGCTTTTATTGCTCCAAAATGTTCAGCAACTGCTACAGAACCTATTGCTAGCATTATTCCAGGTATAAGACTGAATGCAAAAAGAAATCCTTGTTTTGCTCCATCTCCACCAGAACCTTGAAAGCTTGACACTTCCCCTATTACACCAAACTTACCGGAAAGTGTAGTGTAATCAAAGAATGACAGCCAATTATCAAAGGATTTCATGAATCCTGAAAAGAATAATACTATAAGAAATAAAGAAATATATGCACCCGCTCCAAGTTTTTCTTGTTCGTGTTCAATTCTTTGCTTTGCTTTTTCCATTTATACAACACAACCTTTCGTTAATAATTGATAAAAATAATTTAATTAAATTACATACCTATCTTTACAACGATAAAAAGTGCAATAAGTACTACAGCTAAGAAGATTCCGATAAGTGGTAGCACAAACTTTAGCCATTTATCAAATGGAACTCCAGCAAGTCCCAGAACTGCCATTGTTGTGCCAGATGTTGGGTTGAATAAATTTGTTAAAAAATCTCCCCATTGATATGCGCATACTGCAACTTGACGTTCCATACCAACAATATCTGAAAGTGGTGCCATCAATGGCATAACTACTGCAGCTTGCCCTGAGCCAGAAGGAATTAGAAAATTAAGTAACATGTTGATTGCAAGCATTAAATAACTTGAGACAACATTACCTACAGAGTTAAGAGGCTTTGATAGAGTATATACAATTGTATGAATTATCTTTCCTTCATTCAAAATATAGGAAATACCTGAAGCAAACCCTGTAATCAAGCAAGCATAAACTACCCCTTTACATCCTGTAATGAAAGATTTAACCATTTTATCAGGGCTAATTCTTGCAATAATTGCAGCTACAGCTGCTATTGCAAACATAATACCACTCATATACTCAGTACCCCAACTGTATTTGATCGTTCCATATGCATAAATGCCAAATCCACCAAATAAAACTATAATGATAATAATATCTTTTAATGATAAATTATCAGTATGATCATCTTCATCATTATTGGAGATATTTTCTTGGTATCCAATTATACTTTTGAAAGGATCTTTCTTTACTCGCAAGGCATAGTTGCTTGTATATATTATTAAAATTAAAGTCGTAACTATTGTCATAACTACACGGAATCCAAATCCGGATAAAACTGGTACATCAGCAATTTTCTGTGCAAGTTGAACAGTCGTTGGATAAATTGGAGAAACCCCAAAACCAGTATATGTCGCTACAAAAATTATTGAAACAGCTACCAAACCATCCATCCCAAGTTTTGTTGAAATTAATAAGCCTAATGGGACAAATGCAACTACCCCATTAACAACAGCTCCTATAGAACCTAAAACCGACATCATCATAATAACAATCGGTATTACTAATAGTGATTTATCCTTTAGTTTCTGAATAATAGATTTAACCAATCTATCAATCGCACCAGTATCATTGACGATTTGTAGAAATCCACTGACTAGGAAAAGCATATTAATAACTCCTGCACTTTTGTTCATGCCTATTGGAATAGCTAAGAGAACGTTCCCAAGTGACACAGGACTTTGTTCAATCTGATGGTAGCTGGTGGGATCAGCAACCAAAAGACCTGTTTGTGGATTTTCCACCATACTATATTCACCAGCCGGTACTACATATGTCATAATTGCAGCAATAAAAATAAAAATCGTGACTAATACGTAGGTATCAGGAATTCCCAATTTCTTCTTTTTGATTAGTTCACTCATTTTTTGTCACCTCATTCTTTGTAAATTGTAATTAATCTAAACCTTTTTCTTTTTTATGTGTTCAATCTTTATCACCTCATATCTACTAATTTATGGTCATGATTTATAATGCTTGAATTACCATATTATTGATTCTTCTTATATTATTATATATTGCATTTTGTTGTATGTCAATGATTTAGATGAAAATAAACTGCTTTTTGTTGTGTAATCTTTTTTATACTTCTGGAGATTGTATAATATAGTTAATCTAGAAGAAGGTGATTTTTATGATAGGAGAGAGAATTAAAGTTCTCAGAAATGAAAAAAATTTATTGCAGAAAGATTTAGCTAAGAAATTAAATTTATCTCAACAAACCATAAGTCTTTATGAATCCAACAGAAGACAACCTGATTATCTCACTTTGCAAAATATTGCAACTTTTTTTAATGTTTCCGTAGATTACCTTCTTGGAAGAACAGATATTAGAGATTTTTCTAAAGTCCACATAAAAGAACCTGAAGAAAAATATATATCTGACAAAATATTTGAAGATATAAAAAAACTCTCTCCTAAAAGTCAGGAAGAATTAATAAAATTAATAGAACTTTATAAAATTAGAGATATACAAGAAAAAAAAGCTGAGATTTCCGATAATCAATCAGCTTTAGATTAATAAGATGCTACACTGCCCACCCCATTTGGTTAGATATGTAATTTCGGGAGATTTTGTTCACTGTTGTACGACTTTTATTAAGTTATTGACGCATTGCTCCAATATCATTTCTATAACAGATTCCGTCAAATTTAACCTTATTTATGTTTTTATATATATTTTCTCTCGCACTTGCCAGGTTTTCACCTAAGCTTGTTATGGATAGTACTCTGCCTCCGTTTGTTATTAGCTTATCGTCATTGTATTTTGTACCATTGTGGAATACTATTATTGATTCTCCTAGATTATTCAGT
This sequence comes from Tissierella sp., assembly GCA_036844705.1. Classification (GTDB taxonomy): domain Bacteria; phylum Bacillota; class Clostridia; order Tissierellales; family Tissierellaceae; genus DAIUFH01. The sequence goes on along the minus strand of DAIUFH010000006.1, from coordinate 11,680 downwards.
CCACTTATTTCATATCCCTTTTCGTAAGCTACTGGATAGCCCTTTGATGTTAATACCACCGTTAGACATGACTTCTCATCCCAATATAAATCTTTTTCCTCAAGAGTTCCGCCAATAACCTTTAAAAACAAATCCACAATATCAGATTTTAGTCTTGGTATTATAACCTCGGTTTCAGGGTCTCCAAATCTTACATTGAATTCTAGCACCTTAGGTTCACCATTAGTTATCATAAATCCTATAAACAATATGCCTTTAAAATCTAAATTCTCTTTTTCTAAGCCATAGGATATTTTTTTAAGTACATCACTTTTTATATTTTCTTTTAAATGTTCAGTAAACAATGGACTAGGTGAATAGCATCCTACTCCTCCTGTATTTAATCCTAAATCTCCGTCATAAATTTTCTTATAATCCTTGGCACTTTCTAGGGGAATTATCTCACCATTAGTTACAAAGCACAATAAGGATGCTTCTATACCATCTAAGAATTCCTCTATGACCACCTTATTTCCTTCATTCCCAAAGATTTTATCCTTTAATATTTCCTTTAAAGTCTTTTTTGCCTCCTCTTTGGTATTGCAAATTACAACGCCTTTACCAAGACATAGTCCATCAGCCTTTATCACAAGAGGAAACTCAAATTCATTTAATCCATTTATCGCTTCTTCATATTCAGTAAATGTTCTATACTTAGCTGTAGATATATCATATTTCTCCATAAAGCCTTTGGCGAAATCCTTACTTCCTTCTAGCTTAGAACATTTTTTATTAGGTCCGAAGATCTTTAGTCCATTTTCTTCAAACTTATCAACTATTCCAAGCACTAGCGGATCTTCAGGTCCTACAATGGTCAGGTCAATTTTGTTATTCAAGGCAAAATCCAATAGCTTGTCTATCTCATTAGCTTTAATATTAACATTTTCTGCAATTTCACCAGTACCCCCATTGCCTGGTGCACAGTATATCTTACTTACTAATTTAGATTGGGCAATTTTCCAGCACAAAGCATGTTCTCTGCCTCCACTGCCTATAACTAATACTTTCATATTTACCTCCTTTATTTAAACTAGAGATTCTTCTACGTTTCACTCCAGTCTGAATGACAAACCCGAGATCCTTCGATAACAATGATTATTCTGTCCGTCTCAGGATGACATAGCAATAGTCATTCTGAACGAGTGAAGAATCTCAGGTTTGATTCATTTAAAGACGTAATGTCCCCTCGGCTACACTCATATTGACAAATTGTGAATTGTGAACTGTGAATTGTGAATAGTTAGTGTTTGAAATGCCTTATTCCTGTAAATACCATAGCTATATCATGCTTATCAGCCTCTTCTATGACCTCTTTATCCTTTATGGAGCCTCCGGGTTGAATGATGGCCCTTACACCTGCTTTTGCAAGTGCCTCCACTGAATCCTTAAATGGAAAAAATCCATCTGAAGCTGCTACACTGTCTATAGCCTTGTCCTTACTTCTTTCAATGGCATTTTCTGCAGCCCAATATCTATTTACTTCACCTAAGCCTATTCCAATAGTAGCTTTGTTTTTAGCTATTACTATTCCATTGGATTTGATATGCTTTGCAGATTTCCATGCAAATAACAAGTCTTCCATCTCTTTTTCACTTGGTTTTCTTTTTGTAACTATTTTTACATCATCTAAAAGAAGTTTATTATTTCTATCCTGAATCAAAAGTCCTCCAAGTACCTTTTTAGAATCCATAACATTATAATCATTCTTTGTAATATCATCTATTTGAATAAGCCTTATATTTTTCTTTAAGGTTAATATGGATATAGCTTCTTCTGTAAAGGAAGGAGCCAGTACTACCTCAATGAATATCTCATTTATCATGTGTGCCACTTGTATGTTAATCTCCCTATTTGCAGCTATGATTCCGCCAAAGATTGATTCCTTGTCACATTCGTAAGCATTTTTATATGCTTCTACTAGATCAGTTCCACTACCTATACCACATGGATTTGTATGTTTTACAGCAACAACTGTAGGTTCATCAAATTCCTTTAGAATCTCTAAAGCACCATTGGCATCATTGATATTGTTAAAAGATAATTCTTTTCCATGAAGTTGTTTACCTGAGGAAATAGATCCAGATACTTCTCTAACTTCTTTATAAAAGCATGCTTGTTGATGTGGATTTTCACCATATCTAAGTTTCTGTGATTGTTTATATGGAATTGAAATCATCTCAGGAAATTTTGTACCAGTTAATCCATTAAAATAGTCAGCTATTAAAGCATCATAAAATGCAGTATAATTAAATACCTTTGCTGCCAAATATTCCTTAGTCTTTAAGCAAACATCACTTTTAATTTTCAATTCATCAAGTACCTTATCATAGTCTGCTGGATCCACTATTACAGTTACAAATTTATAATTCTTAGCCGCCGCCCTAATCATCGATGGTCCGCCGATATCTATATTTTCTATAATATCCTCATGAGTCGAGTTCAAATTTTTTATGGTCTCTTCAAAAGGATAAAGATTGTTTACTACCATATCAATTGAGCAAATATTTAATTTCTCTATTGTTTTAACATGCTCTTCTAAATCTCTTCTATATAGTAAACCACCATGAATATACGGATTTAGGGTTTTAACCCTTCCATCTAGTATTTCAGGAAAATTAGTAATCTCCTCTACCTCAATAACATCTATTCCAGCGTTAACTAATGCCTTTGAGGTACCTCCGGTAGAGACAATTTCCCAACCTAAGTCTACTAATGCCTTTGAAAATTCTACTATTTCCTTCTTATCATAAACACTAATTAATGCCCTTCTCATTCAATCACTCCCAATTTATTCTTATCAACCGATTATCTATACTAATTCTTCCCTCACAATATAATTTAATAGCTTTAACTAATATCTCATGCTCAATCTCCAATACCTTCTTCTGCAAGCTATCTGGTGTATCATCTTCATTCACTTTCAAAGCTTCCTGTAAGATTATTGGACCCGTGTCAGTTCCCTCGTCAACAAAATGCACCGTAGCACCTGTAATCTTTACACCATGATTTATTACCTCTTCATGTATTCTCTTTCCATAAAAGCCTTTACCACAAAAACTTGGAATCAGTGAGGGATGTATATTTATTATTCTATTAGAAAAGGTATGAATAAAATCTTTGGAAAGTATCTTTAAATAGCCTGCTAATACGATTAAATCAACATCTTTTTTCTGAAATTCCTCTATTAATCTATTATTAAATAATTCTTCATTGTCAAAATCCTTGGCATTAATATATATTGATTCAATTCCTGCAATTTTACCTCTCTCAAGACCATAGGCATTTTTGTTATTGGAAATAATCAATTTAATTTTGCCACTTATATTGCCTGAATTGATATTGTCAATTATGGCCTGAAGATTTGTTCCACCACCGGAAATCAAAACACCTATATTTACTTGTGACATAGGACAACACCTTCATCGCCTTTTTTTATCTCTCCTAATAGATAGAATTTTTCATCCTTATCCACTAAATATTTTTCAATATCTTCTAGTTCCTTCTTTGCAATGACCAATATCATTCCTACTCCCATATTAAAGGTTGAATACATTTCATCAATACTGATATTTCCCCAATCCTGAAGCAACTTGAATATTTTAGGAGTATCTATATTGCTGCAATCTATATTGGCTGAAAGACCCTTAGGCAGCATTCTAGGGATGTTTTCATAAAACCCTCCACCTGTTATATGACTCAATCCTTTAATATTGAATCGTTGAATCAAATCGTAAACCGGATCCACATATATTCTAGTTGGTTTTAATAGTTCTTCTCCAATAGTTGAGCCTAATTCATCTATATAAGAATCTACATTTAAGTTTTGCTTTTCGAATACTATTTTCCTTACTAATGAATAACCATTACTATGGATTCCGGTTGATGGCAGTCCTATGATTAAATCACCTTCCTGGATTTCAGAACCATTTATAATTTTTCTCTTATCCACTACTCCTACACAAAACCCAGCCATATCATATTCATTTTCATTATAAAAGCCTGGCATCTCTGCAGTCTCTCCTCCGATCAAGGCCGTCCCAGCCTTGATACATCCATTGGAAACTCCCTCCACTATTGCAGCCATTTTTTCAGGAATCAATTTCCCTGTAGCAATATAATCTAGGAAAAACAATGGCTTTGCTCCTTGGCACAAGATATCATTAACGCACATAGCCACACAATCTTCGCCTATTGTATCATGCTTGTCCATCATAAATGCAAGCTTTAGTTTGGTACCGACACCATCAGTTCCTGATACTAAAACGGGCTCCTTATATTCATTAGTATCTAATTGAAATAGCCCTGAGAAACCACCTAAATCAGATAATACACCAGGTATATGAGTTTTTTTAACTAAATTCTTTATAAGCTGTACCTCTTTGTATCCAGCTTCTTTGTCAACGCCCGATTCCTTATATGTTAAAGCCATTTTAGACCTCCTTATTATAATCCACAATTCACAATTCACAGTTCACAATTCTACGACTACGTTAACCAAATCTAAGATTTGAACTTGCTGCATCTGACCTACCTTCAATTTGCAAAAAACCACTACAAATTGGATTAGGTCATGAACAATTGTTTTGGTCATTCTTTTGGGTCTTAGACCCGAGATTCCTCGACAAGCTCGGAATGACATTCTGCAGATATTATTCTGTCAGTATGGCACAAGAGACCATCCTCTACAACGCTCGGATTACAAAAGTTTGTCATCCTGAGACGGACAGTATAATCACTACTTTCGAAGGATCCCGGGTTTTAACTCTTATCTCTTAACTCTTAACTCTTAGTTCTTAGCTCTTAACTCTTAACTTTATTTTAACGGTTCAATAGCATACTCTCCATTGAAGCATCCTTTACAAAAACCGTTATTTCCTCCCAGAGATTGGACTAATCCATCTATTGAAATGTAATATAGTGAATCTGCCCCAATCAATTCTCTAATTTCTTCTTTATTCATATTTGCAGCAATTAGATTTTTCTTACTAGGTGTATCCATTCCCAAATGACATGGGTTAATGACCTGAGGTGAAGCTATTCTTACATGAACCTCCTTTGCTCCAGCCTTTCTGAGCATATCCACTGTTCTCTTAATAGTTGTACCTCTTACAATTGAATCATCAACTAAAATTAATCTTTTCCCATCTATGTTTTCCTTTACGGCATTGAGTTTTATCTTTACACCTTGTTCCCTTAGATCCTGACTTGGTTGTATAAATGTTCTTCCAACATATCTATTCTTAATAATCCCTTCGGCATATGGAATTTTTGATTCCTCCGCAAAGCCTATAGCAAATACTATGCCTGAATCCGGTGCACCTATTACGATATCTCCAACATTTTTCGATTCTCTAGCCAACTGTCTACCAGCCTCTATTCTTGACAGATAAATACTTTTGCCATCTAACAAACTATCAGGGCGGGCAAAGTATATTAGCTCAAATAGGCATAAATTCCTCTTTGATAGTTTCTTAGAAATTGTCCTTATTCCCTTATCATCAATGACAACAACTTCTCCCGGTTCAATATCTCTGATAAATTCTGCTCCTATGGTGTCAAAAGCACAACTTTCTGATGCTAAAATATAATCATCTCCAAGCTTCCCTAGAGATAGTGGTTTTAACCCAAAGATATCTCTTGCGCCTATTAGTTTCTCATTAGTCATGACTATAAGCCCATAAGAACCACTAATTTCATCTAAAGTTTTTAAAACAGCTTCTTCTATATTATCCTTGTGATTTCTTGCTATTAAATTTGCTATAACCTCTCCATCAAAACTAGATTGAAAGATAATACCTATATCCTCCAGTCTATCTTTTATACTTTGAGAATTAACTATTGTGCCATCTAGAGTCAATGCCAAAGCTCCTCTTTTATATCCCGCTACCAATGGAGGAGTATTGATCTGATTGGAATCTTCAGGCGCAGCAGTATATCTTACATGACCTATACCTATATTTCCTCTAAGTCTCTCTAAGGTTTCCTTTGAGAATACCTCGTGAACTAGACCCAATTCCTTGAAATAATCTATATATCCGTTATTATTCACAGCAATTCCTGAGCTTATTTGCCCTCTATGTTGAAGTGCATAAAGACCATAGTATAAAATTTTAGATACGTTATTTCTTTCCTTGCTATATATACCAATTATCCCACTCAAGGCAATTCCTCCTTATACGTTCAACTCATTGTCCAATCTAATAATTTCCTCTGCCATTTCTTTTTTATATTCCTTAAACTTTTGTCTTAGTTCAGGATATTTTATCGATAACATCTGTATTGCCAAAAGGCCTCCATTTTCGCCTCCATCAATAGCTACTGTTGCCACCGGGACACCCTTAGGCATTTGGACTACTGATAATAGAGAATCTAGTCCATCCATAGTAGATGACTTAGCAGGTATTCCTATTACGGGAAGTGGTGACAAGCCAGCCAAAATTCCTGCCAAATGAGCTGCCTTACCTGCTATGGCTACTATTACCTCAGTGCCATTTCCCTCTGCCTTCTCAGCAAATTCTTTAGCTATATATGGTGTTCTATGAGCTGAGATTACTCTTAGCTCATAAGACACTCCAAATTTCTCCAATACCCTAACGACCTTGTTTCCTATTTCTTTATCTGAAATACTTCCCATTACTATACTGACTTTCATTAATATTCACTCCTATCCAAAGTATTTAACACCTGATTCGAATATTTTGTGATTTCCTTTTATATCTATATTTTTATAGATGCCATCTCCAATTCTATCTATTGAAGACAATGTAGCAAGTATCCTTCCATCTATATTTGTCAATGATTCTACATCTAGCTCTGATCCTGTAGGATTTATAGATGCAAATTGTGTAGCGATTTGTCCATTTTCAATTAGTTTTTCTGCATCATTACCAAGCACAATTCTTCCTTCTTTTGTAGCTATAGGAGCTGAATAGATTTGTCCTAATTCCATATCTCTCATCCATGGAGAAAGCTTTGATGTAAGCTTTATATCCACAATAGTTGAGGTAAACTTGGCATTTTTATTACGGGCAATAAACGAAGAACCTTGTATTAGCCCAGATTTAATTAATCCAATTGCTCCCTCTCCAATTCCTAAAATCAATCCATCTTTTAAGTATAAAAGCTCTTCTATTGATTCCTTTACATAAGGATTGTCCAATATTATCTTCAGAAGCTTGCCTCCGGCTTCTGGTTCATCACCATATATTTGACCATTAGGCAACCCAAGTATTTGAGAATTTCTAATTCTCTTTGAAAGCTCCCTAAATGATTCTTCAATATCTGTTTTAGTTAAGGACTTAAATACAAATGTCTCAACCTTAGCTCCTGCATTTTTAAAACAATTAGCCATATCGTATTCACCATGAGTACCAGTGAATATTGGTATTATCACCTTTGGCTTTGTTATCAAAAGTTGTTTTTTGATGATATTTTTACCTGAATACTGCTTTAAAGAATTCTTATCTGCATATTCTTTATCAATTGGAAATACCTCATCAAGAGGTTCTTCCCAGCTTTTTGCCAATTCATCTAACTCTATTAAATTATTTTCAATTTCAATAGTCATTTTATCAGCTGTAGTTCCAACTACTGAATAGTCTATTCCCTCAAGTAAATCCTTCAAGCTCTTATCTTTGCCTAATTCCAAAATCATTGAGCCATACAAAGGTTTAAACAGTTCTTCTGTTTCAATCTCATTGAACTTGAATCCAACCTTATTTCCCAAGCACATTTCTGCTATACTTCTTGCAACTCCACCAAAACCTATGCTTGAACTTGCTAATACCTCTTTATTATCGATTAATTTCTTTATCCTATTGTAATTATTCTTAAGCTGCTCAAAATCTACTAAACCATTATTATCTATGTTAAGCTTTATCAATACTACATTTGACCCTATTTCTTTAAATTCTTTAGAAACAATATTTTGGATCTTATCATAGGTAACCCCAAAGCTTAAAAGTGAAGGTGGTACGTTTAATTCTTCAAAGCTTCCACTCATACTATCCTTTCCGCCAATACTTGGAATGTCAAGAGCCTTTTGCACCATAAATGCTCCAAGCAGGCTAGAGAATGGCTTACCCCATTTAGCTGGATCATTTCCCAATCTCTCGAAATATTCTTGGAAGGTCAGTCTTACCTTTCTATAATCCCCACCTAAAGCTACAATTTTTGCTATGGATTCAATAACTGCATAATATCCTCCATGGAATGTACTCCATTTAGCTAATTTAGGATCATATCCGCAGGTCATAATGGAGCAAGAGGAAGTTTCTCCTTCCAGAACTGGAATTTTAGCCACCATTCCCTCTTGAGGTGTACACTGATATTTCCCACCTAGTTGCATAAGTACAGTTCCAGAGCCAATCGTATTATCAAATCTTTCTACTAAACCCTTTTGCGATGCATTGTTTATATCAATCATATTATCAATAAAGGCTGTTTTTATATCTTTATTTAAAACATGATTAGGATTCTTATGCAGATATATCTCTTCTTCAGGCATAAGTATCTTCACACTGTTCTTCTTTCTAATTCCGTTTGTATTTAGGAAATCTCTATCTATATCAACGATTTGTTTACCTCTCCAAATCATCTGAAGTCTGTTTTTATCTGTAACCTCTGCTATAACTGTTCCCTCTAAATCCTCTGCTTTTACAAGATTCATGAATTCATCTAGATTTTCCTTATCAATAACAACAGCCATTCTCTCTTGTGATTCAGATAATGCTATCTCTCCTCCATCAAGTCCCTCATATTTTACCGGAACCTTGTCCAAATCTATAAATAGTCCATCGGCTAGCTCTCCAACAGCTACTGCTACTCCTCCAGCACCGAAATCATTGCATTTCTTTATAAGTCTTGTAGCCTCTGGGTTTCTAAACAATCTAACTATTTTTCTTTCCAATATTGGATTTCCCTTTTGAACCTCTGCACCTGAAGTCTCAAGAGATTCCTCAGTTTGAACCTTTGAAGAGCCGACCGCTGCTCCCAATCCATCCCTTCCAGTTCTTCCTCCAACTAATATTATTAAATCGGAAGGCTCTGAATCTTCTCTCGTAACCCAATCTTTAGGAACAGCTGCAACTAAAGCTCCCAATTCCAGCCTCTTAGCCTTAAATCCTTCGTCATAGAATTCTCTAATATAACCTGATGTACCTCCTATTTGATTTCCATAAGAGCTATACCCTTCCATTGCAGTTTGTGTGATTTTCCTTTGTGGTAATTTTCCGGTCAATGTATCCTCAAACTTCTCTCTTGGATCAGCTGAACCTGTGATTCTCATAGCTTGATATACATATGCTCGTCCTGACAATGGGTCTCTGATTCCTCCACCAAGGCAAGTTGCTGCTCCTCCAAATGGTTCCATTTCAGTAGGATGATTGTGTGTCTCGTTTTTAAACATCAATAAATATCTTTCATTCTTTCCATTTACATCCACATCTATTTCAATACTTGCTGCATTTACCTCATCAGATTCCTCTTTATCATCAAGTAGACTTTTTTTCTTTATTTCTTTCATATTGATTGTAGCCAAATCCATAAGAGAGGTTGCTCGTTCTTTATCTCCATATACGAACTTCTTTGAAGCAAGATATTCTTTTATTGCCTCTTCAAATATTTCCTTGTATTTTCCCTCTTCAATTTCAACATCTGTAATCTCAGTCATAAATGTAGTATGTCTACAGTGGTCAGACCAATAGGTATCAATAATCTTTAGTTCAGCAGTACTTGGATCTCTATTTTCTGATTTAAAATATCTTTGGCTATATATTAGATCCTCCATATCCATACCAAGTCCAAGCTTTTCCCTTATAGCTTTGACCTCTTTCCTGGACATAAGTGTAAAGCCTTTAACAACTTCTACATCTTTTGCCTTGACCACCCTTGTATCATCATTTATATAGTTTATATCTATTTCCTTAGATTCTATAGGATTTATATAATAGGATTTAACCCTTTGAAGCTCCTCATCAGATATGTTTTTTAATGCGATGACCTTTGAATTCTTTACATTTACATTGTCTATATTTAGAAATTTTTTAATAATTTCATTAGCCGAGTCCTCTCTTTGATTGAACTGACCACTATGGTATTCAGTTCTAAAGGCCTTTTCATTATCCTCGAGTTCTACACATTCATAAATTAAATCTGTAGCAGGTTCATATAAAATTTTCTCGATAATCTTTTCTACATCGTCTTCAGTTGCATTTAAAATATCGTAAATATTTAAAATTCTTACTTTATTTAGATTGGGGATGTTTAAGTAATTTTTAAATTCATTTAATAGATTAATTGCTTCAACATCATAGGAATTCTTTTTTTCGATAACGACTCTCTTATTTACCATTTTATCCTCCTTAAAAGTTAAAAGATCCATTCAAACCCGAGATGCTTCACTTACGTTCAGCATGACATATGAAGTGTGTTCAGCATGACAGGTGACTCCATTATTCTTCTAACATTAGCTCCTCTAATTTTAGTGGTTCTATATATTCCCCATCCTTATATGTCCTCATATTGCCGCCGGATATTTCATCGATTAGAGCAATATGTGCATCTTTTCCCACTCTTCCAAACTCAAACTTTATATCATATAATTCCAAGCCCTTCTTTTGAAGCTCTTCCTTTATTACACTTCCAATCTTCTTTGTTAAATCAACCAGTATCTTATACTCTTCTTTAGTCATTATATTTAACATTTCCAGTGCTTCATCCGTTATCAATGGATCATTTCGTAAATCATCTTTAAGTGTTACTTCTACATAAGCATCTAGTGCTTGTCCTTCCTTTGCATACAATCCATATCTTCTTAAAAAGCTACCTACTGCCCTATATCTACATATTACTTCTACACCCTTACCAAACATTTTAGCAGGTAATACGGTCATTGTTGCATTTTCAATATTTGAGTCTATATAATGTGTTGGTATTTCTAATTTATTGAGCTTTTCAAAGAAGTATTTTGTTAGTCTTAAACCTGATTTTCCCATTCCTTCAATTGTCAGACCTACGGTATTAGCTCCAGGATCAAATACTCCATCTTCACCAGTTACATCATCCTTAAACTTAAGTAGATAATTTTCATTCTCTAAAGCATATACATCCTTAGTTTTGCCTTTGTACAATAGTTCCATAATTTTCTCCTTTGATTATTTATTTAATTATACAATAGCAAAAATAAATAAAGCCCAGTCAGGTAGGTAAGCGAAACCTACCCGACTGGGCTTTTATCCCTTCGGTGTGATACCATAACGATACCTGTGCCGCTCGGACCAGCAAATAAATACTTATACTTCGGAACCCTAGGCACACTTTCGCTCATAGCTAAATAATTTATGGTCATTTAATAGAGACGTCCCAACCATATTATGGGACTTATATGAGCTAATATTTACTTTTACAATTTGTAACTACAATTTGATATTAACAGTAAGTACAATGGAAGTCAATAGCAACAAAATATATTTTTTATTAATGAAATCTGTTATTTAAATGCATACATTTGCATTACTTATGCTATAATTTACATTACTTGTACACAAAAAGACTGATATTCTTAATATATACAAAAGGTCCATTTCTCCTTGAACTAGCATTATGTATACTTTGTGCAATCATTTCTTTCCCTGTTCCAGTT
>DAIUFH010000005.1:0-61384 GCA_036844705.1 Tissierella sp. | reverse complement strand
CAAATCGATGGTAGGTCAGATGTAGATTTATTTAGTAACGGAGGTGTAATATGAATAAGAAGGAAATATTAAGAGAAGTAATTGATATCTGTAATCCGATTGCATTGAGTTTAGATTATGAGCTTGTGGATGTAGAATATTTAAAGGAATTTGGAAGTTACTATTTAAGAGTGTATATTGATAAACCTGGTGGAATAACCTTAGATGATTGTCAGAATATGAGTGAGATTCTAAGCGATAAATTAGATAAGAAAGATCCAATCAGCACTGCTTATTACTTAGAGGTATCATCTCCGGGGTTGGATAGACCTTTAAAAACAGATAAGGACCTTAAAAGAAATTTAGGTAAGGATATTGAAATAAGTTTATATACTCCTATAAATAACAAAAAGATGTATGAGGGTAGATTAGAAAATTATAATGAGGATTTAATAATTATTAAGGATGAAGTTAATGCTTTAATTGAAATACCTCGTCAATCAGTTTCAAATATTAAGTTAGCATTAAAATTTTAAGGAGGAAAAATAATGAATGGAGATTTTATAGAAGCCCTTCATGAAATTGAAAAAGAGAAGGGTATCTCTAAAGATATAATATTTGATGCATTGGAATCGGCTTTAATATCAAGTTATAAGAAAAATTTTGGTTCTGCACAGAATGTATTAGTTGAAATGGACAGGGAAACAGGTAAGGTTAGAGTGTTTGCAACCAAAGATGTAGTTGAAACTGTAGAAGATGAGTTACTTCAAATATCACTTGAAGATGCGAAGGCTATTGATGCTAAAAATGAACTTGGTGATTTAGTAAAAATTGAAATCACTCCTAGGGACTTTGGAAGAATTGCAGCTCAGACAGCTAAACAAGTAGTAATACAGAGAATAAAGGATGCTGAACGAGATGTGATATATGATGAATTTATAAATAGAGAAAATGAAATAATAACAGGCCAAATTCAGAGAATTGCTAAAAACAATGTTTATATTGACCTTGGCAAAATAGAAGGTGTATTAACACCTTCAGAACAGATTGAAGGGGAAGAATATAAGCAGGGTGACAGATTAAAATTAATAATTCTGGAAGTAAAGAAAACTACTAAGGGACCACAAATAGTACTATCAAGAGCACATACTAGTCTTGTAAAAAGACTATTTGAACTAGAGGTACCTGAGATAAATGAAGGTATCGTAGAAATTTATTCAATATCAAGAGAGGCTGGTTCCCGTACAAAGATTGCTGTTTTCTCTAAGGATCCCGATGTAGATGCATTGGGGGCATGTGTTGGATTCAAGGGCAGTAGAGTAAAGGCGATTGTTGATGAACTAAATGGAGAAAAAATTGATATAGTAATATGGAGTAAAAACATGGAGGAATTTATTACAAATAGCTTAAGTCCTTCAAAAGTAGTGAAAACTATAGTAAATGAAAAAGAAAAATCTGCTATGGTTATTGTCCCTGATTATCAGCTTTCATTGGCCATAGGTAAAGAAGGTCAAAATGCAAGGTTAGCTGCTAAATTGACAAATTGGAAAATTGATATTAAATCTGAGAGTCAGTACGAAGCCTTATAGGGAGGGGTGAGAGTTTTGAAGGTTAAAAAGATTCCTCTAAGAAAATGTATTGGATGCGGTGAGAGCAAACCAAAAAAAGAGCTAATAAGAATAGTTAAAAACAATCAAAATGAAGTGAGTGTAGATCTAACGGGCAAATTAAATGGACGTGGTGCTTATATATGCCCTACAGTAGAATGCTTTGAGGCAGCTTATAAGACAAAGAAATTTGCAAGGAGCCTTGAAACTGAAATAACCGAAGATGTATATAATAAGTTGAAAGAGGTCATAGAAAATAATGATTTCACCTTAAAAAAATAGGAGGTGTAAAGTATGACAAAAGTTAGAGTATATGAGTTAGCAAAAGAGCTAAATATGTCAAGTAAAGAGTTAATTGAGAAAATCGAAGGTTTAGATTTAACAGTTAATAGTCATATGAGTACGATTGAAGCTGAAAATGCTGAGTTAATAAGAGAGCTTTTAAGTGAAACACCTAAAGAAGAAGAAATTAAGACAGAAATAGTTGAACCACCAGTAGATAAGGAAAATGATGAAGTAAATAATAATCGAAGAAAAAACAAAAACAAAAAGAATAAGAACAAGTCAAATAAGCATTTGACTACAAATGAGAAGGATATAAATGATAATAAGGGAGATGGTTTTATAGATATTCAAGAAAGCATTGTAGTTAGAGATTTAGCAGAAAAGTTGGGAGTAAACTCATCACAAATAATTTCCAAACTAATCGGATTAGGTGTTATGGCCACACAAAATCAGTCTATAGATGCAGAGGTAGCAGCTTTAGTAGCCGATGAATTTGGTGTAAAGGTAAATATTATAAAAACTGAGAATGATATAGATGATTTTGATTTAGATTTTGAAGATAAGCCGGAGGATTTAAAATATAGACCACCTGTAGTGACTGTCATGGGTCATGTTGACCACGGAAAGACATCTCTATTGGATGCAATAAGACATACTAGTGTAACCAAGGGTGAAGCCGGTGGAATCACTCAGCATATAGGAGCCTATACAGTTAATGTAAATGGTAAGAAGGTTGTATTTCTAGATACACCTGGTCATGAGGCTTTTACTGCAATGAGAGCAAGAGGCGCGCAAGTTACGGATATCGCAGTATTGGTTGTAGCCGCAGATGACGGTGTAATGCCACAGACAATTGAAGCAATTGCCCATGCTAAAGCTGCAAAGGTTCCAATAATAGTAGCAATAAATAAAATTGACAAACCAGATTCGAATATTGAAAGAATTAAGCAGGAATTGGTTGAAAATGGATTAATTCCAGAAGATTGGGGTGGGGATACTATTACAGTACCAGTATCTGCTAAACAAAGAACTGGAATTGAAGATATACTTGAAATGATTCTATTGGTAGCGGAAATGCAGGAGCTCAAGGCAAATCCTAATAGAAATGCTGTAGGTACAATAGTTGAAGCACAACTTGATAAAGGTAGAGGTCCAGTAGCCACTGTACTTGTTCAAAAGGGCACGCTAAAAGTTGGAGATATGGTAGTATCTGGCACAGCCAGTGGTCGAATTAGGGCAATGTTCGATGATAAGGGAAAGAAGGTCAAAAAAGCTGCTCCTTCCATTCCGGTTTTGATTTTAGGTTTATCTGAAGTTCCTAATTCAGGAGATTTGCTTTATGCTGTAGAAGATGAGAAAAAAGCAAGGCAAATTGCAGAAGCTAAAAAGGATCAGATTAGAGAACAAATGAAATCAACAACGAAGGTATCATTAGATGATTTATTTGAAAAAATCAAACAAGGTGAAATCAAAGATTTAAATTTGATAATAAAGGCTGATGTAAGGGGCTCTATAGAAGCACTTACTCAATCCTTAGAAAAGCTTGATACCGATGAAGTCAGAATAAATGTTATTCATGGAGGAGTAGGCGGTATAACAGAAAGTGACATCATGCTAGCATCTGCGTCAAATGCTTTAGTCATTGGATTTAATGTACGTCCAAATCTAAATGCCATAGATGTAGCCAAAAAAGAAGAAGTTGATATCAGAACTTATAGGGTAATATATGAAGCCATAGAGGATATTCAGGCAGCTGTAAAGGGAATGCATGCTCCAAAGATTGTTGAGGAAGTACAAGGAAGAGCTCAGGTAAGAGCTACATTTAGAATACCAAATGGAAGTACAATAGCTGGTATATATGTAGTAAATGGTAAAATCACAAGAAATTCCAAGATACGTCTTTTAAGAAATGATGTGGTTATATATGATGGTTCTGTTTCATCATTAAAGAGATTCAAGGATGATGCTAGGGAGGTACAATCTGGCTTTGAAGCAGGCCTTGGATTAGACAATTATAATGATGTAAAAGAAGGAGATACATTAGAAGCCTACATTTTAAAGGAAGTAGAAAGTAAATAGAGGTGTAAATATGAACATTAAGAGAATCAATAGAATCTCTGAGGAAGTAAGAAAAATAGTATCGGATTTAATAATTAATGGATTAAAGGATCCGAGAATTAGTCCTATGGCAAGTGTTACAAGAGTTGAGGTAACCAGAGATTTAAGTTATGCCAGAATATATATATCGGTATTAGGGGATGAAATAGAAAAAAAAGATACAATAGAAGGATTAAATAGTGCTAAGGGATTTATACGTAAGGAAATTGGCAATAGAATGGATTTAAGATATGCTCCTGAGCCTATCTTTCATCTGGATGAATCCATTGAAAAAGCAATTAGCCTTTCTAAATTGATAGATGAAGTCAACAAGGATAATAAAGGAAGTCAAGATGAAAAACAATAGTATAAAAAAAATAGTGGATATTATCAATAGTTCAAATGATATATATATTGCTTCTCATATAAACCCTGATGGCGATAATATTGGTTCCATTCTTGCTTTAGGACTTGCATTAAGAAAGATAAATAAAGATGTGCATATATTTAAAACGGATGATATACCTTCAGACTATCTTTTTTTACCTGAAGTTAATACAATTAAGGAATATGATGTAGAAGATATTGAATTGTTTTTGGTATTAGATTGCAGTGACATTGATAGATTAGGTAAATATAAATGTCTGCTGGATAAATCCAAATATGTAATAAATATTGATCATCATATTAGCAATACATTTTTTGGAGATTGTAATTTAGTAGATGATAAGTCTGCTGCAACTGGTGAATTAGTCTATGAGTTGATTGTTAGATTGGGAATAGATATAGATAAAGAAATAGCAGATTGTCTATATACTGCAATTAGTACTGATACAGGAAGTTTTATGTATTCAAGCGTAACATATAAAACCCATGAAATAATATCAAAGCTTATAGAATCTGGGGTAGAAGTAGGCAAAATTAATATTAATTTATATCAAAGTAGAAGTGTTGAGAGAACAAATTTATTTATCAATTCCATAAATACTATAAAATATTATAACGATAATAAAATAACCTCTATAAAGGTGACCCAGGATATGCTATCAAAAGTTAATGCAAAAATGGAGGATACGGAAGGGATTATATCCTTTATAAGAGATATAAAAGGCGTAGAAGTTGCCTGTTTATTAAAAGAATACAACAAAAATGAAATAAAAGTTAGTCTGAGAAGTAAAGAAATTGTCAATGTATCTGAAATTTGTGCTGCATTTAATGGAGGAGGACATATTAGAGCAGCTGGATGTACAATTAATAAAAATATTGATGATGCTGAAAGGCTTATAATTGAAAAAATTATGAGTTTATGGTGATTGTATGGATGGAGTAATTAATTTTTTCAAACCAAGTGGCATGACTTCTCATGATGCAGTATATTTTTTTCGAAAACTACTAAATACTAAAAAGGTAGGTCATACTGGTACGCTTGATCCTAATGCTACTGGTGTCCTACCTATATGTATTGGAAAGGCAACAAGAATTTCTGAATATTTACTGGAGGTTGACAAGGAATATATAGGTGAACTAACTCTTGGTTTTGCAACCGATACACAGGATGAAGAAGGAAAAATTCTTAATTCGTCGATTAAAAGTGTGAGTGAGGATGAAATTACAAATTCATTTAACAAGTTCAAGGGTATTATATATCAGGTTCCTCCTATGTATTCAGCCTTAAAGGTAAATGGCAAAAAGCTTTATGAATTAGCCCGAGAAGGTAAAGAAATTGAAAGAGAACCACGAAAAGTAAATATTAAAGATATTAGAATATTAGATAATTATGATAACAAAAAGATTATATTTTATACAAAATGCTCAAGAGGCACATATATCAGGACTTTATGTGATGATATCGGAAAGGACCTTGGCACCTATGGTTATATGTCATTTCTAATAAGAGTTGGTGTAGGCAGTTTTAAAATAGAAAGTGCATATAGCATGGAATATTTAAAGACTTTACCAAAGAGGGAATTAATCGATATTATAACGCCTATAGACAAGGCTGTAGAACATTTAAATAAAATTGAAGTTCCGGGAGAAATGTATAAAAAAATAGTTAATGGAGTGCAAATTAGAATTAATCAAAAACAAGTTATATCCTTGGATAAGCTTTATAGAATATATTGTTTAAATCAATTTATAGGCATAGGTACAATTATTGAAAAAGGAAATAATCTTTATTTAAAAATGAGTAAAGTTTTTATATAGGTGAGATAATGGAATTAATAAATATAGAAAATTATGAAGAGACAAGATTTAGTACAGCTATTGCATTGGGTAATTTTGATGGTGTTCATATAGGTCATCAGCAATTAATAAAAAAGCTAATAAACATTTCAAAATTAAGAGGACTGAAAAGTTCTGTTTTATTATTTAAAAATCATACACGCACACTAGTTGATTCGGTAGGCCCGTTGTTGTTAAGTACATTTGAGCAGAAAAGTAGATTTATAGAAAATCTAGGAATTGATATTGTTTATAATATGCCTTTTAATGATGATATCAGGAAATTATCTCCTGATGAATTTTTTGTAGAGATACTCATAAATAGGCTAAATGTCAAAACCATTGTCGTGGGAATTGATTATAGATTTGGCTATAAGGCATCTGGAGATACTAATACATTACTTAAACTTGGAGAAAAATATGGAGTAGAGGTAATCATATTTAATCCAATTTATTTTGAAGGAAATATCGTAAGTAGTTCAAGAATTAGACAATCCATATTAAATGGTGATATGAATAAGGCAAACCAAATGCTAGGGAGAGACTACTCCATAATTGGAAAGGTAGTTAAGGGGAAAGAGCTAGGAAGCAAATTGGGATTTCCTACGGCAAATATTGTCCCGGAAATTAATTATGTAATACCTAAATATGGAGTATATAGTACAGAAACAATAGTGGACAACAAAATTTATTTAAGTGCTACCAGTGTAGGATATAATCCTACTTTTGCGGAAAATTCTATAAAGATAGAAAGTCATATAATAGATTTTAATAAAAATATATACAATAGAAATATTGAATTGTTATTTATAGAATATCTAAGAGATGAGATTAAGTTTGATAGCGTTGATTTATTGAAAGAGCAAGTATTTGCTGATATAGATTCTATAAAGGCAAAGAGAAAAAATGTTTACAATTCATGATGTATATGATATCATATTGATGTTAAAGATTACCTAATGCTAGGTTTTACGTTCCTCGGCGATTACTTTGCTATAGGTGGATATATAAATTTGGAGGTGTTTTACAAATGTTAACAAAGGATGTAAAGAATCAAATTATCAATGATTATAAGGTGCATGAAGGTGATACAGGTTCACCAGAGGTTCAAATAGCACTTTTAACTTACAGGATCAATTCTGTAAATGAACACTTAAAGGCTAATAAAAAAGATCACCATTCAAGAAGAGGACTTTTAAAAATGGTTGGTCAAAGAAGAGGACTTATGAAATATTTAGCAAAAAAGGATATCGAAAGATATCGTGCTTTAATTGAAAAATTAGGCATCAGAGGTTAATAGGAGCGGGTTTACCCGCTCCATTAGTTTATTCAAGCGTGTGAAAAAATATATATATAGATTCGTTTGACCTAGTTAATATGGTGTTTTTTATAAATAAGGATATAATATATATATATTCAAAGAAGGAGGTATTATATGGAAAAGAAGTTTCAATACAAATTAGCCGGAAGAGATTTAACAGTTACTATAGGAAAAGTCGCAGAACAAGCTAATGGAGCTTGTCTGATTCAGTATGGTGATACAGTTGTCCTGGCTACTGCTACAGCTTCTAAAGAACCAAGAGAAGGTATAGATTTTTTCCCTTTAAGTGTAGATTATGAAGAAAAACTATATTCAGTTGGGAAAATACCTGGGGGTTTTATAAAAAGAGAGGGCAGACCAAGTGAAAAGGCAATTTTAACATCTAGATTGATTGACAGACCTATTAGACCATTATTCCCAGATGGCTATAGAAACGATGTACAAGTCATAACAACTGTTTTATCTGTAGATCAGGATAATAGTCCTGAAATCACAGCTATGATAGGTTCATCAATTGCATTATCAATATCGAATATACCTTTCAAGGGACCTACTGGTTCAGTTCATATGGGTTTAATCAATGGTAAATTTATAGTAAACCCAAGATCTGATGAAAGGGAAAAATCAGAAATAAATTTAACAGTTTCAGGGACTAAAGATGCAATTATGATGGTAGAAGCAGGAGCAAATGAAGTGTCTGAACAAACTATGCTAGAGGCAATTCTTAAAGCTCATGAAGAAATCCAAAAAATTTGTGCTTTTATTGATGGTATAGTAAGTGATTGCGGTAAGGAAAAGGATGAACTAGTTCTTTTTAAAGCAGATCCGGAAATAGAAGCTAAAGTTAGAGAATATGGTACCCAAAAATTAATTTCAGCAATAAATACCGTTGAAAAACAAGAAAGAGAAGATAAGATTGATCTTGTATCCAATGAGATTATGGAAGCTTTCGTAGAAGAGTATCCTGAAGGTGGTAAAGATATAACAGAAGTTATAGAGAGTATTATTAGGGAAGAAGTTAGAAGATTAATTCTAGAAGAGGGAATTAGACCTGATAATAGAAAGCTTGATGAGATAAGGACAATTACCTCAGAGGTTGGTTTACTTCCAAGGACACATGGTTCTGGATTATTTAAAAGGGGTCAAACTCAAGTTCTTACTATTGCTACATTAGGAGCTTCAAGTGATGTTCAAATAATAGATGGTCTTGGTGAAGATGAGTCAAAGAGATATATGCATCACTACAATTTCCCACCTTATTCGGTAGGTGAAGCTAGGCCAATGAGGGGGCCTGGAAGAAGAGAGATAGGTCATGGTGCGTTGGCTGAGAGAGCATTGGAGCCTGTTATACCATCTACAGATGTATTTCCTTATACTATTAGATTGGTATCAGAGGTTTTAAGTTCTAATGGTTCTACATCTCAAGCAAGTGTTTGTGGAAGTACTTTAGCATTATTAGATGCTGGTGTACCTATTAAAGCGCCTGTAGCAGGTATAGCAATGGGTTTAATAAAAACAGATGACAAGGTTGCTATCCTTTCTGATATTCAAGGTATGGAGGATCATTTAGGCGATATGGACTTTAAGGTAGCAGGTACTGAGGATGGTATTACAGCTATTCAAATGGATATCAAGATAGCTGGTATCAACAGACCTATATTAGAGGAAGCTTTGGAAAGAGCAAGAATCGGCAGGCTATTTATACTTGGTAAAATGTCCGAAACCATAACAGAGCCAAAGAAAGAATTATCACCATATGCTCCTCGTATATATACAATGCAGGTAAATCCAGATAAAATTAGAGATATCATAGGACCTGGAGGAAAGATAATCAATAAAATTATTGATGAAACAGGTGTAAAAATAGATATTGACGATGATGGTAAGGTATCAATTGCCGCAGTTGATTCTGAAGGTGGAGCAAAAGCAATAGAGATGATTACAAATATCGTAAAAGAAGTTGAAGCTGGAGATATATACCTTGGTAAGGTTACAAGGATTACAAACTTTGGAGCTTTTGTTGAAGTATTAAATGGTAAGGAAGGTCTAGTTCATATATCTCAATTAGCCAGGGAAAGAGTAGCTAAGGTAGAGGATGTTGTATCTGTCGGAGATGAGATTCTGGTAAAGGTTCTTGAAATAGACAATCAGGGTAGAATCAATTTATCAAGAAAGGTTTTATTACCTGAGGAACCAAAAAAAGAAGAGCATAAGAAAGAAGAAATAAAAACAGAAGAATAATAAGATTAAATGCATGGACCAAAAGGTTCATGTTTTATTTTTTGTATATAATTACTTTCAATGAATATATATTAACAAAGAAAGAGGGAGGTAATTATATATGAGATTTTTAATCATAAGTAAAAGGATGGTAGCAATAATATCTATATTGTTAGCATTACTTATCGTTGCTTCAATATTTTTAACAATTTCTAATAAAAGCAAGGAAGTTTTCTATGAGGATATTTATTACAAAGGTACAAAAAATGAAAAAATAATTGCATTTGTTTGCAATATTGATTGGGGAAATGAGTATATTCAAGAAATGCTAGATATATTTAAGAAAAATGATATTAGAATATCCTTTTTTCCAACAGGACGTTGGGCAGAAAAAAATCCTGAACTAGTAAAAACAATTAGAAGCTATAACCATGAAATAGGCAATCATGGTTATAATCATTTAGATTATAGCAAATTAAGTTATGATAAAAATTATGAGGAAATATCAAGAGCAGGAAAGGTTATAGAGGATATAATCGGAGAAAAATTAAAATTTTTTGCTCCCCCTTCCGGAGCTTTTAATGACAATACGGTAAAAGCTGCAAAGGATTTAGATTATAAGATAATTATGTGGAGTATAGATACAATCGATTGGAGAGAAGATAGTACAAAAGAATTAATAGTTAATAGGGTAGTAGGTAAAATAGATGAATCAGCTATAGTACTTATGCACCCTACAGCCAATACTGTTAAAGCTCTTCCAGATATAATAAATTACCTATTTAAAAATGATTATAAAATTGGTACAATAGGTGATATAATTAACTAAATATTGGAGGAAATAATGTACATTATAGATAAACTTGATAATGGTATTAAAGTAGTGATGGAAAAAATAGAATATGTGAATTCTGTTACTATTGGTGTAATTGTAGAAAATGGATCTGTAAGGGAAAACGTGGAAAACAACGGTGTATCCCATTTTATTGAGCATATGCTATTTAAAGGTACTAAAAAAAGAACCCCAAAACAAATTGCTGAATCTATCGATGATATTGGGGGACAGCTAAATGCTTTCACTGGAAAAGAACAAACATGTTATTTTGCTAAGGTTTTGGATCAACATTTACCAATCGCTATAGATGTTCTTGGAGATATGTTGAACAATTCGGTATTTAGGCATGAGGATATAGAAAAAGAAAAGTCCGTTATACTGGAAGAAATAAATATGTATGAAGACTCCCCAGATGACTTGGTATTTGAAGCATTAAACGATATTATGTATGAAGGTACAAGCCTGCAACTTCCTATTTTAGGATCTGAGGAAAGTATTTCAAAGCTAAACAGAGAAAATATATTAGATTATTTTTATATCAGCTACAATCCTAGCGATATAATTATTTCAATAGCAGGAAAATTTGACATTAAGGACACAATAGAAAAATTAAATGTTTACTTTGGAAATTTTAATGATAAAAAGATATATAAACCTGTAAATAGTATGGATCAGATCCATATATCTGGAAATAAGATCAAGGGTATAAAAAAAGATATTGAGCAGTTGAACCTATGCATTGGTTTAGAGGGAGTAAATAATATCTCCGAAGATATACATCCTATATTAGTGCTAAATAATATATTTGGTGGTAGTATGAGCTCAAGGTTGTTTCAAAAAATAAGGGAAGATAGGGGATTAGTATATGAAATTGACTCTCATCTATCTACCTACAATGAAACAGGAGTTTTTTCTATATATGCCGGATTAAATCCAGATTGTCTGGTAGAAGTAGCTGAGTTAATAAATGAGGAAATTGATAATTTGAAGAAAAATTTAATTACGGAGCACGAGCTTTCTAAATCTAAGGAACAACTCAAAGGAAATTATATTTTGGGAATGGAGGGTACCTTTAATAGAATGTTTGAAATTGGGAAATCCATGTCCTTATTAAATCGAATTGAAACTCCTGTAGAGGTATTAAATAAGATTGATAAAGTAAATATGCAAGACATCGAGAGAGTAATAGGCAAAGTGTTCAACGAAGAGAAGCTTAATATATCATATGTAGGTAAACTATCTAATCCATCAGCTACAGAAGAAAGATTGAGAAATATATTTAAGATGAAGAGGAGAGAAGAAAATGGTAGAGATAAAAATAAGGTATGCAAATGATAAAATAGAAAAATTAAGATATATTGACGGGAAGAGTGATTGGATAGATTTGAGAGCAGCAGAAAATGTTGTTATGAAGAAAGGTGAATTTAAACTAATTTCTCTTGGGGTAGCTATGGAATTGCCTAAGGGATATGAAGCTCATATAGTACCAAGAAGTAGTACATTTATCAATTATGGAATTATACAGACCAATCATTGTGGAATTATAGATGAGAGCTATTCAGCGAATGAAGATATATGGAAATTCCCTGCATTAGCAATTCGTGATACTGAGATAAAGACTAACGATAGAATATGCCAGTTTAGGATTGTTGAACATCAGCCTACAGTTGATTTTAAAGAAGTAGATGACCTAGGAAACGATTCACGAGGTGGCTTTGGGAGTACTGGCAGATAAATATCTAAATAAATATTATCATAAATGATATACATAATTTATTTTTTATTTCATATATTTATAGCAAGAGTACATATCATAAAGTAGAGGTTTGTTTACTAAAATTCTGACAAGCTATAAAATAAATTATGGGGTGATAATATGAGACTTAGCGAACTTGGCGAAAAAGAAGTTGTTAACCTAAATAATGGTGGAAGACTAGGAGTTTTGGCCGATTCAGATTTGGTTATTGATGAAGGTTCAGGAAAGATTATAAGTCTTTTGGTACCAGATCACAGACTTTCGTTTAAGTTATTTGGTGTAGAGAAAAACGCAATGGAAATTTCTTGGGATGCAATAAGAAAAATAGGCTATGATATGATTATTGTAGAATTAGATTACTAAAAATATTAAAAAAAACATAATCTTTTGATTATGTTTTTTTTAGCATAAATAAAAAAATACAGTAAATGATAAGTATGATAACTTTTTAGGAGGAAATTATGACTGATATAAACGATACAAACAATAAAGATGAAAATAATGAAAATCAAGATCAGGCCAATAATGAAAATATAAAAGAATATGGAATACCTGAAAACACTGGTTATAAGAAAAATATTCAATTTATATCTCTAATAGGTGAGATTGAAGGACATTATATATCTTCTAACGATAAAAAAGCAACAAAATATGAACATATTATACCGATACTAATTAGTAGTCATCAGGATCCTAATATAGAAGGTATATTCATCATACTCAATACAATGGGTGGAGATGTAGAGGCGGGATTAGCCTTATCTGAGCTTATACATGGAATAAAGAAGCCAAAAGTTTCTTTAGTGTTAGGAGGAGGCCATAGTATTGGAGTACCATTAGCTACTTCTACGGATTTTTCTGTTATAGTTCCGTCTGCAACAATGACTATACATCCCATAAGAACTACTGGTCTAGTGATTAGCGGACCTCAGACATTTAGATATTTTCAAAAGATGCAGCAGAGAATAAACAATTTTATAGTACGTACATCAAATATAAGCGAGAAAACTCTTACTGACTTAATGTATGCATCAGATCAAATGGCTAATGACACAGGTACTATTTTAGTAGGATCCGAAGCAGTAAATGTTGGTTTAATTGATGCTGTTGGCGATTTTTCTTTTGCATTATCAAAGCTTGATGAGTTAATGAAAAGAAATAATGAAAAAGATAGCTAAATATGCTATAATTACAGATGTAATCAATAAAAGGGGGATTCCTATTACAGATAAAATTTAGTATTGAGGTGTTTTATTTGAGTAATGCAAAAGGGAAGAAAAAAAGAACAACAAATAAAAAAGTTCAACAGAAATTCAATAGCGATATCATCGGCATTGTTTTTATTACTATAGGTATAATTACTTTAATAAGTTTATTTAGCACTAAAATGGGATTGGTTGGTCAAATTATTAATGGTACGACTTTTTCTCTTATGGGTTTTGGAGGATATTTTTCCCCATTTTTTCTAATTGGGACAGGCCTTATCTTTTTAATGGAAAGATTCGATAAAAAAGAATTAAAAGCAAATATAGCGTTGTGGATTATCTTATGCAGTCTTTTGGTAGTACTAGATAGCATAAATACAAATACGACAGGTATGTTAGCACGAATTCAAAATGGAATTGTTTTATCTAAAACGAATCAGGGCGGAGGTTTAGTCGGCAGCTTCCTTGGATATTTCTTTTATAAATTATTTGGTTCTATTGGTACATATATTATACTTTCAGTTTTTATATCCATTAGTATTCTTATAATTACAAATTCGAAGGTCAAGGATGTAGTTAAAAAGGTTCATGAAATTAAACCAGAAAAAATTCTAAATGATAAAGTTAAACTATCATCTCGTAAAATTAATATTTCTCCTGATGAGTTGTTGGAAATTGATCATAGAGAATTAGATGAAGAAGAACCAATTGAAAATATTGTGATCAATGATTATACAAAGGAAAATGTAAAGGATCAAAATATAGAACCTAAAAAAGAAAAACTTGCTAAAAGCAGTATAAAAACAGGAACACATAGTATAGATACTGAAATTAAGGAAAAAAATATAAAGATACATAATGCTCCTTACAACATTCCATCATTAAGTTTACTTAATTCTCAAAATAGAAAATACGATGGTAATGATAAAAAAGAGATTTTAAATAATGCAAAAATTATAGAGGAAACAATGAAGAATTTTGGAATTGATGCTACCATATCCAATATAAATAAGGGACCTACTATTACCTGCTACGAATTGTCTCCTGCTCCTGGAATCAAGCTGAGCAGGATAGTGTCTCTATCAGACAATATCGCACTAAGCCTTGCATCTTCCGATATAAGAATAGAGGCTCCTATACCGGGAAAGGCTGCAGTTGGGATAGAAGTACCTAATAAGGTCAAGGATAATGTATTGCTTAAGGAAATATTAAAATCAGAAGAATATACAAATATATCTACTGATATACCTTTAGCACTTGGTAAGGACGTTTCTGGCAAGCCAATTGTATCTTCAATAGATAAGATGCCCCATTTGTTGATAGCTGGTGCAACGGGTTCAGGGAAGAGTGTTTGTATAAACACTATCATAATGAGCATTTTGTTTAAATCATCGCCAGATGATGTAAAGTTGTTATTAATAGATCCAAAGGTAGTAGAATTAAGTGTTTATAATGGTATACCACATTTGCTAATTCCAGTGGTCACTGACGCCAAGAAAGCTGCATTTGCATTAAATTGGGCTGTAACAGAAATGGAGAAACGATATAAACTATTTGCTGGGTCAGGTGTCAGAGATATAACCTCATATAATTCAAAGCACAATAATACAGAAGAGAAGATGTCAAAGATTGTTATTATCATTGATGAATTAGCTGATTTGATGATGGTAGCAGCTCAGGAAATAGAGGACTATATCTGTAGATTAGCTCAAATGGCCAGAGCAGCAGGTATGTATCTTATAGTAGCAACCCAAAGACCATCAGTTGATGTTATTACGGGAACAATCAAAGCAAATATACCTTCAAGAATTTCATTTGCCGTATCATCTCAAGTGGATTCTAGAACAATTTTAGATATGTCTGGTGCTGAAAAGTTGTTAGGAAAAGGTGATATGCTATTCTATCCTTCTTTCTATTCCAAGCCTGTAAGACTACAGGGAGCTTTTATCGGAGAAGAAGAGGTAGATAAGGTAGTCAATCATCTGAAGGATCAAAATATAACTAATTATGATGAGGATATAATAGAGGTAGTTCAAAATACAAAGGAATTAAATAATTTAGACAGCGATGAGTTATTACCAGATGCCATCAGTTTAGTAGTAGATGAAGGACAAGCATCAATTTCCTTATTACAAAGAAGATTAAAAGTTGGCTATGCCAGAGCTGCTAGGATTGTCGATGAAATGGAGGCACGAGGAATAATAGGAGGATATGAGGGTAGCAAGCCAAGAAAGGTACTTATGACTAAAGATGAACTAGAAGAACTAGATGAAGATTTTTAAGGAGAAATTTATGGATAAAAAAAGTGTATTTGTTGTAACCTTAGGGTGTTCTAAAAATGAAGTTGACTCTGAAATTATGTTAGGCATATTGGATAAGGATAAATATTATATAGCAGAAGAATTACAATATGCAAATATTATTATAGTAAACACATGTGGATTTATTGAAGCTGCAAAAGAGGAATCTATTGATACGATTTGGGAAATGACTAAGTATAAGCATGAAGGAGCTTGTGAATTTTTACTTTTAGCTGGTTGCTTGGCCCAAAGGTACTCTAAGGAACTATTAGAAGAAATTGATGATGTTGATGCAATAATCGGAACAGGTAATATCAAGGAGTTGAATAATATCCTTGAGGGAATAAAGGAGAAAAACAAAATTGTTAAAGTGGATAATATTGATGATTCATATATAGAAAGCGTTGAGAGGATAAACTTTTCTGCTTCAGCTTATGTAAGAATTTCTGAAGGCTGTGATAATTTCTGTACATATTGTATTATCCCTAAGCTTAGAGGAAAGCATAGAAGCAGAAAGATGGAAGATATCATCAAGGAAGTAGAATACTTAGTTGATAACGGTGTTTCTGAAATTATATTAATTGCACAAAATACATCCGATTATGGCATTGACCTTTATGGTGAATATTCTTTATATAAACTGCTTGATAGGTTAAATGAAATAGAAGGAATCAGATGGATAAGACTTCACTATTTATATCCTGATAATTTCAATGACAATCTTATAAAAGCGATAAAAGAAAATGATAAAGTAGTAAAATATGTTGATATACCTCTTCAGCATATTAATGATGCAGTGCTAAAGAGAATGAACAGAAGAACTACTAAGGATTCTATAGTAAATTTAATTAATAAGCTACGAAGAGAAATTCCAGGACTTATAATAAGAACAACCTTTATTGTAGGCTTTCCTGGTGAAACGGATGAAGAATTTAATGAACTATATGAATTCATCAAAGAAATCAAATTTGATAGGCTAGGAGTATTTGCTTATTCTATGGAAGAAGACACTCCAGCTTATAAAATGCCTAATCAAATACCAGAAGAGATTAAGGAAGAAAGAAGAGATAAGTTAATGGAGGTTCAAAGAATTATCTCTGAAGAGATTATGATGTCTAAACTGGGTAAAGAATACGATGTAATCATTGAGGAATATTCAGGTGAAGATACATACGTGGGGAGAACCTATATGGATAGTCCTGAAATAGATGGTGTTGTTTATATAACTACTGATGAGGAGCTTGAAATAGGTGACTTTGTTAGAGTTAGAATCACTGAATACTTAGAATATGATTTAATAGGAGAATTGTTGTATGAATATAGCAAATAAAATTACTATTTTTAGAGTTTTTTTAGTTCCAGTATTTATGGTTGTTTTATATTCAAATTTAGAATATAGCACCTATATTGCTGCCATAATATTTACTATTGCATCCCTTACAGATACACTTGATGGATATCTGGCTAGAAGTAGAAATCTAGTTACTAATTTCGGAAAGTTTGCTGATCCTCTGGCAGATAAAATTTTAGTAGCTGCAGCTCTAATCTCACTAGTGGGTATGAACAGAATACCTGCGTGGGTTGTTGTAGTGATAATCGCTAGAGAATTTACCATAACTGGCTTTAGGGTAATAGCTGCTTCTGAGGGGGTAACTATAGCTGCAAGCCCTTTGGGAAAACTTAAGACAATTTCCCAATTAACAGCAATAATTCTTTTGCTCATCAATAATTTTCCTTTTAGGGTACTAAATATACCTATGGATATTATCATGCTATATATATCATTGTTTTTTACTGTAGTATCTGGTGTTGATTACTTGTATAGAAATAAGGATACTCTTAAACTTAAAGACATTTAATAGGAGATGAAATAATGAAGGCTGAGATTATAACTGTTGGAACTGAAATAATGGTAGGAAGTATTTTAAATACAAATTCCAGGTATTTATCTAAAAAACTTACTGAAATCGGTATTGAGACTTTATACCACACTTCAGTTGACGACAATGAAGACAGATTAAAGGAAGTCATAAATATAGCCTTGAATAGAGCTGATATTATAATTACATCAGGTGGACTAGGACCTACTCAGGATGATTTGACAAAGGAAGTTGTTGCAAATGCTTTAGGGTTGAAGTTGATAAAGGATGTAGAGATTGAAACTGCACTTGTTAATAGATTTGAAAGACTTAATAGACCAATGACTGATAATAATAGAAAACAAGCTAATAAACCCGAAGGATCAGAATTTATAAAAAATGATAATGGAACAGCTCCGGGAATATTTGTTAATAACAATAATAAGAAAATAATAATGCTTCCAGGTCCTCCAAAGGAATTAATGCATATGTTTGAAACCTATGTAATTGACATTATCAAGGAAGATTTTTCAATATTAATTAAATCGATCAACACCATAGGAATTGGAGAATCAAATCTAGAGGTAGAACTTAAAGATTTAGATATCTACGAGGAGAATTTTGATATAGCGACATTTGCTAAAGATGGTACTGTTGAAATCAAGATAATAGGCAGAGGTATGGACTATAAGGAAGTTGAAAAAAAGCTTAATGAAAAAATATCTAAAATCAAGGAAAAGGTCGGTAAATATATCTATGGTTATGATAATATTTCTATAGCTGAAGTCTTAATCAATATTTTAAAAGAAAAAAACTATACAATATCTGTATGTGAGTCCTGTACCGGAGGGAAAATATCCAGTCAAATAACTTCAATACCTGGGGCATCAATGGTTTTTGATAGAGGTATAGTTACCTATAGCAATAGCGCAAAGATAGATGAGTTAGGCGTTAATCCTGAAACAATAGACAAATTTGGAGCGGTAAGCAAAGAAACTGCATATGAGATGGCAAAGGGTCTTCTTGAAAAAACTAAATCTGACATAGTTGTTTCAACAACAGGTATAGCAGGTCCAGATGGAGGATCAAAGGAAAAGCCGGTAGGCTTAGTATATATGTGTATTATGAATAAGAACAATTACAAAGTACTTGATTATATATTCACTGGAGACAGGGCTAGTATACAACAAAGAGCAGTAGTAAGGGCACTCTATGAAGCATATAATTTGATGAAAATATAATTGACTTATATAAATGTCTATAGTATTATATATTAAGAACTAGCGTTCGAAAATTGAAAGGGGTGGATCCAGTAAAACTGGAGTATTATGGCTGATATAAACGATAAGAAAAAAGCATTGGATTTAGCATTTGTGCAAATTGAAAAACAATTTGGTAAAGGATCTATAATGCGATTGGGAGAAGGCGCGAAATTAAATCTTGATTATATATCTACAGGCTGTTTAGATCTTGACATTGCACTTGGAATAGGTGGATTACCAAGAGGAAGAATAATTGAAATATACGGTCCTGAATCATCAGGGAAAACAACAGTGGCACTACATGCTATAGCTGAAGCTCAAAAGCTTGGAGGATGTGCTGCCTTTATTGATGCGGAGCATGCGTTGGATCCAGGCTATGCTGAGAAGCTTGGAGTTGATATTGAAAATTTAGTTATTTCACAACCAGATACTGGAGAGCAAGCTTTAGAGATAACAGAGGCTTTAGTAAGAAGTGGAGCTGTTGATGTTGTAGTTGTTGACTCCGTAGCCGCTTTAGTGCCCAAGGCTGAAATAGATGGTGAAATGGGAGATAGTCACATGGGTCTTCAAGCTAGACTTATGTCCCAAGCTCTTAGAAAATTAGCAGGTGCAGTTAATAAATCAAACACTACCATAATATTTATAAATCAATTAAGAGAGAAAATTGGGGTTATGTTTGGCAATCCTGAGACTACAACAGGTGGTAGGGCATTAAAATTTTATGCCAGTATAAGGATGGAAATAAGAAAAATAGATACGATTAAACAAGGTGATGCAATACTTGGAAATAGGACAAGGGTTAAAATAGTTAAAAATAAAGTAGCACCCCCATTCAAACAAGCAGAATTTGATATTATGTATGGTGAAGGAATTTCAAAAACTGGTAGTATTTTAGATGCAGCAGTCACTGCTGAAATAGTAAATAAAGCAGGTTCCTGGTATAGCTACAAAGACCAGAAACTTGGTCAAGGCCGTGAAAATTCAAAAGACTTTTTAAGAGATAATCCAGAATTAGCTAAAGAGATAGAAGATAAAGTTAGAGTTAAATTTGGATTGGTTGAAAAAACTAACTCCGATGAAACGAAGGAGTAAATAATTAGGCTACGTTAGCCAAAATAAATAAAACCTCCTAAATCAGGAGGTTTTCTATTAGGAGTGATTATTTGAGGATTTTATATTTTACAGATACTCATTTAAGAGGTACAAATCCCAAAAATAGAAAAGATGATTTTGTTCAAACTTTAGAGAACAAACTACTTGAAATATTGGATATTATTAAATATAAAAATATAGATTATGTAATACATGGGGGAGATTTGTTTGACAGACCTGATATCTCTCTTTCTATAGTAAATAGATTTGCTAAAATTTTAAAATGTATAGAAGTACCTTTTTATATAGTTAGTGGAAACCATGATATATTTGGGCACAATCCTTTAACTATGAATCGTACTATATTAGGGTTATTAAATGAATTAGATTTCTTAACAGTTATTGAAAAGGATAAGAAAATAATTTTAAATAATGACGGAATCAAGGTTCAATTAACAGGACAACCTTATGTATATGACATCGATGATGTGGACAATAGAAAAAATTATATTTTAAATGATATTGATGATAATGTTAACTATTCTATTCATGTAGTACATGGGATGCTTTTGGATAAAGCATTCATCAAGGGGATACCATATACTCTTGTTGATGATATAAAGGAAACTAAAGCTGATATTACCTTATGTGGTCATTATCATGCAGGTTTTAAAACGATTAAAATTGATAATAAATATTTTATCAATCCAGGTAGTATGGTTAGAATAACAAATAGCCTTGCTGAAATGGAAAGAAAACCACAAGTAGTAGTATTGAATTTATCTGATAAAATCAATGTTGAATATATTCCATTATCCTCTGCACTTGATGGTGAATTGGTATTAGATAGAAGTGAAGTTGAAAAGGGTGTATTCAGAAGTGAGCGATTGTATGAGTTTAAGCAAAGCATTGATTCAGCATTAGATTTTGACAAAATGGATATAAATGATATATTAATTGAAGTTTCTACCTCAGAAGGAGTATCGGAAGATGTAAAATCTGAAGCTATAAGAAGAATTGTTCAAATTCAAATGAAAAGCAGTGCAGGTGATTATTGATGAAATATATAAAAAAAATAATATTAGAAAACTTTCAATCTCATAAGTATTCAGTTATTGAATTTGATAGTAGACTCAATGTAATTGTGGGGCCATCAGATTCTGGCAAGTCAGCTATAATAAGAGGATTGAAATGGGTACTTTATAATGAACCTCAAGGTGACTATTTTATTCGTGAGGGTGAAAAGGAATGTTCTGTAACTTTGGAGTTTAATGACAATACTGTCCTTAAAAGATATAGAAGTAAATCTAAAAATATGTATATTATAACTAAAGATAATGGAGAGGAAATTAAATATGAGGGGTTTGGTACAGGTGTTCCAGAAGAGATAATAGAAGAAATAGGTATAAAGAAAATATATCTCGATAGTGAATTGTCTAATTCGATTAATCTTGGTGAACAACTTGAAGGAGCTTTTCTTCTTTCGGAGAAGAATAGTACAAGGGCTAGTGCTATTGGAAGATTAGTAGGAGTAAATGTCATTGATGATGCTTTAAGAGAAGTATTGAAAGATACAAGAGGACTCAATTCCATTAAGAAAAGTCTTGAAGAAAGTTTTTCAAAGCTATCGAAAGAAATAAGTACCTATGACTATTTAGATGAATTGAAGCTTAAGGTTAACAAAATTTCCGATATGAAATCAAAAATTGAAAAACAAAATGTTAAGCTTCAGAAATTAACTTATATAAAAAATAAATTAACAGAAATTCATACTGATTTAATCAATACATCAGATGTGTTAAATAAACTCAACAAGATAGACGATTTAAATAGTTTAATTATTAATATAGAAAATACAGTATTAAAAAATAAGTATCTTAATAACTATAGAAATACTTTAGATAGAATTAGAAGGGAAAAAGAAGAGGATAATTTAATTTTAGATAGATTGAAAAATATTCAAACTGTAAATCAAAAAGCTCAGCAGATTGAAAATCATAATCTGTACTATAAGAGGATTTTGAATCTAACAAATAAATATGAAAAGATATGTTCAGAGAAAGAAAGCTTGAATATTACATTATCTAATCTTATCTCGATAAATAAGGTGGATAATTGTATTGATGAAGTAACAAGTAAGATCTATCAATATAATAAATTGGTCGAAAAAATACAAGCTTATTTAAAAGTTAAAAACAGTATAGATACAGGAAAAATATATATGGAGAAATTGTCTAAGGTTTCTAAATTAGATGATGTTGTAAGAAATATTGATTTAGGACTTCAAATGTTAATAAAATGTAAGAAATTATATGAAAAAATTTTAAAGAATAAAGATGAAAAAGCTTATAATATTAAAAATATTTCAAAAATAGATGATTCTTTTAAAGGTGAATTAGGTAGATATAAAATTTTATTAGAAGAGATAGAGATATGTCCTTTTTGTTTAAGTGATATAGATGAAGGAAAAATTGACCATATAATAAATAATTATATAGGAGGATAAAATGGATTACGAGAGAGAATTAGCTCAGATAAAGGAAAATCTAGATAAAGCAAAATCTTTAAAATACAGAGCAGAGGCAAGGTTAGAGCAATTGAAAACTCAAGAGGACGAACTGATTAATGAACTTAAGGAATTGGGAGTCAAACCTGAGGATCTAGATGAGGAGATTAAGAAATTAACAACTGATATTGAGAGGTTGTTTAAGGAAGCCAATGAGTTGTTGCCTAAAGACTTACTTGAAAAGAAGGGTTAATAATATGGATTTAAATTTAATTCAATTAGATAACGATATAAATAAATTGAAGGAGTTTATTTCAAAAGAAGAAGGGAAAAGAGATAAATTAATTGAACAGTTGCATCAAAATGAAATAAAATTGGACAAGACAATACAAGAAATAGAATTGTTGGATAAGGTAACTATCTTGTTCCAAAAAACTTCAGAATTTGCAAGAAATCAAGCTACAAGACAAATAGAAACCTTGGTAACTAAGTGTCTTCAATATGTTTTTGAAAACAATGTAGTATTTAAAATAGAGCTAGATGAACTTAGAAATAAGGCAAATGCTGAATTCTTTGTAGAAAATGAAATTGATGGTGTAATCATAAAAACAAAGCCTGAACTATCAAGAGGTGGGGGAGTTGTTGATATAGTTTCTCTTGCTTTAAGAATAGCGTTTTTACAGATTCATAAACCAACAATAGAAGGACCACTGATATTGGATGAGCCTGCAAAACATGTAAGTGAAGATTATATATACAATGTTGGTGATTTTCTAAAGAAAACTTCTGAAATGTTTAACAGGCAGATTATCATGATAACACATAATCAACACCTGTCTGCTTTATCAAATAAATCCTATAAGATAGAGTTAATCGGGTCTATAAGCAAATGTACGCAGATTGAGTAATAAACCTTACTGCTTGACATAATATGATAAAAGTAATAAAATAAAAAGTGTGTAACCATACAATATTATGTAAAATCCCCGTAAGCTGAGGAGTATACTTGGCTTATACTTTTATTAGAATGAATGCACTATGGAACTTGAAAATTTAATAAGATGGAGGTGTTTAGTTATTGAAAAATTAATTTTTGCAATTCTAGGCTTGCTTATTGGAATAATCGCTGGTTATTTAATTAGAAGATATATTGGCGAAGGGAAGATAAAAAACGCTGAAGAGTTAGCTAAGAAAATTTCCGAAGATGCTGAAAGAGATGGTGAAGCTCGTAAAAAGGAGCTTCTACTAGAAGCCAAAGAGGAAATTCATAAGTCAAGAAATGAATCAGAAAAAGATTTAAGAGAACGCAGAAATGAATTACAAAAGTTAGAAAGAAGAGTTCTTCATAAAGAAGAAACATTAGACAGAAAAGCTGAATCTTTTGAAAAAAAAGAAGAACAACTATCTAAAAAGAATAAGTATTTAGAGGAAAAAGAAGAAGCGATAAACGATTTATATGAGAAACAGACTAAAGAGCTAGAAAGATTGTCTGGCTTAACATCAGATGAAGCTAAGGAATTATTGCTTAATGATATTAAGAAGGAGATTGTTCATGAATCCGCAATTATGATTAAGGATATGGAATCTAAAGCTAAAGAAGAAGCTGATAAAAGAGCTAGAGAAATCATAACTACAGCAATACAAAGATGTGCTGCAGATCATGTTGCTGAAACAACTGTTACTGTGGTAGCTTTACCAAATGATGAGATGAAAGGTCGTATTATTGGACGTGAAGGCAGAAATATAAGAACATTAGAGACCTTAACTGGAATAGACTTGATTATTGATGATACCCCTGAAGCTGTTGTATTATCTGGATTTGATCCTATTAGAAGGGAAGTTGCCAGAATAGCATTAGAAAAACTAATAGTTGATGGCAGAATACATCCTGCTAGAATCGAAGAAATGGTTGAAAAGGCTAAAAAAGAAGTAGAAAACACAATCAGAGAAGAGGGAGAACAAGCGGCTTTTGATACTGGAGTTCATAATCTACATCCGGAAATTATAAAATTATTAGGCAGATTAAAATATAGAACAAGTTATGGACAAAATGTTTTAAAGCATTCAATAGAAGTTTCACATTTAGCTGGAATAATGGCATCTGAATTAGGCGCAGATGTAAAGCTAGCAAAAAGAGCAGGATTGCTTCACGATCTTGGAAAAGCAGTAGATCATGAAGTTGAAGGACCACATGTTGATATAGGAGCAGATTTGGCAAGAAGATACAAGGAATCTAAAGAAGTAATACACTGTATTTTAGCCCATCATGGAGACATAGAACCTCAAACAGTTGAGGCTGTACTAGTACAAGCGGCAGATGCTATTTCCGCTGCTAGACCAGGTGCAAGAAGAGAAAGCCTTGAATCATATATAAGGAGACTTGAGAAGCTTGAAGAAATAGCAAATTCCTTTGAGGGAGTTGAAAGATCCTTTGCTATTCAAGCAGGTCGAGAGGTTAGAATATTAGTTAAACCAGAAGAAGTTAGTGAAAGTCAAATTGTTCATACTGCAAGAGATATTGTAAAGAAAATTGAATCAGAGCTAGATTATCCTGGTCAAATAAAAGTAAATGTTATCAGAGAAACTCGTGCTATAGAATATGCGAAATAATTATCCGATAAATCACAACCAAACTCTGTTGGTGGATTAGACTTAGTCTGTATACCGGCTTTTACAGATATTTTAATTGACGGTGAAGAAAAGAGCTACGATTAAATTAATCGTTGAACCTAAATAGAGAAACCTGCCTTTGGGCAGGTTTTTTTGATAAGGAGGTTATGACTTATGAAATTTGATTTACATATACATACGAATTTTTCAGATGGAATATTGATGCCACATGAAGTGGTTGATTTAGCAAAACATAACAATCTAGATGGAATAGCAATTACTGATCATGATACTATCTTTGGTATAGATGAAGCTATAAATCGAGGTAAATCTTATGATGATTTCTATATCATACCCGGTATAGAGTTTGGAAGTATTTATAATGGTGAAGATGTTCATATATTAGGTTATTTCATTGATTATAAAAATGAAGAATTAATAGAGACAATAGATAAATTAGTGAATTCAAGAATAAATAGAGCAAAGAAAATAATAGAAAAACTTAATGAACTTGGAGTTCGTATAACATTGGAAGATGTAAAAGAGCATACCAACAAGAAAAACATAGGTAGGCCACATATAGCTAGAGCGATGATTGATAAAAATTATGTGGAAACTATCTCAGAGGCATTTGATAAATATCTGGATAGAGGCAAGCCGGCATATGTTGAAAGACTCTATTTATCAATAGATGAAACTATCAAATTAATTCGAACGATAAATGGAATATCAGTTTTAGCTCATCCAGGATTATTAAAGGATAGGGAGATTATTGATTATTGCGTAGTTTGGGGTATCGATGGTATAGAATGTATTCATCCTAAACATTCAAAGGAAGAGATAGAACAGTTTACAAAGATTGCTAATAAAAATGATTTGATAATAACAGGTGGTTCAGATTTTCATGGTGATGCAGATAGAACTGGAATTGGTAAATTCTTTGTAGATTTAAATGATGTACCAGAAATGAGAAGGAGGCTTAAAAATGTATAAAGGGGAAAGACAGAGACAATTTCCTACAACTTTAAGTACTACGTCCTTTGTAAAATTGTATATATTGCATTTATTAACAGAGAAAAGTTATTATGGAAATAGAATTAGAGACGAGATATCTAGAAGGCTGTGTGGGAAATGGTCTCCTTCATATGGAATGATATATCCAATGCTCAGGCAATTGGAAGAGGAAGGATATATAGAGGGATGGTGGGATGAACCAAGTAAAAGGTCGATACGTAGGTATAAAATTACAGATTTAGGTTTGGAACATTATAAAGTAATAAAGTCTCGAAATAAGGAGTCTTTAGATGATTCTTTACTTATTATAAAAAATGTGTTAAAAGATATATATAAAGTTAATATTAATGAATAAATTTAGAGGAGGGTGCATAATGAGGATGGAATTATCAAAAGTGGGTATGGCGATTGAACCTTCGGTTACATTGGAGATTACCGCAAAGGCTAATGCTATGAAAGCAAAAGGTGTAGATATCATTAGTTTCAGTGTAGGTGAACCTGATTTTAATACTCCCGAAAACATACAAAATGAAGGAATAAGAGCTATAAAATCTGGTCTTACCAAGTATACTCCTTCATCTGGAATTATTGAGCTAAAGAAGGCAATATGTGAAAAATTCAAAAACGATAATAATCTTGACTATAAGCCAAGCAATATTATCATTTCAAATGGTGGTAAACATTCAATCTATAATGCCCTATTAGCAATATTAAATCCAGGAGATGAGGTGATAATAGGTATACCATATTGGGTTAGCTACCCTGAACTTGTAAATATTGCAGGGGGAGTGCCCGTATTTATTAAAACAAAAGAAGAAAATGATTTTAAATATGGTGTTGACGAATTAGAAGCTATAAAAACAAAAAAGACAAAAGCCATAATCTTGAACTCTCCTAGTAATCCGACTGGAGCAATTTATTCTGAGGAAGAACTAAGGGGCATTGCTGATTGGGCTGTTAAAAACAATGTATTTGTTGTATCTGATGAACTTTATGAAAAACTAATTTATGAAGGAAATAAACATATAAGTATTGCATCATTTAATGATGAAATAAAAAGATTAACTATATTGATTAATGGAATGTCTAAAGCTTATGCAATGACAGGATGGAGAATTGGTTATGCTGCAGCTAATGAAGATATTGTAAAAATCATGGGCAATATTCAAAGTCATACTACTTCAAATCCTTCTTCAATTTCACAATATGCAAGTGTTGAGGGCCTTAAGGGAGACCAATCCAGTGTTGAAAAAATGAAGGAACAATTTGATATAAGAAGAAAATACATCGTTGAAACAATTAACTCTATTAAAGGATTAAGCTGTAGAACTCCTAAAGGTGCTTTTTATGTAATGGTCAATATTTCCGGCATCAAAGGAAAAACTATAAAAGGTTTCGAAGTAAAGGATTCAATAGATTTTACAAATTTAATTCTTGAAAAGGGAAATGTTGCTATTGTACCTGGAATAGCTTTTGGTGATGATGATTATGTAAGATTATCTTATGCAAATTCGCTGGATAATATAAAAGAAGGTTTAAATAGAATAAAAGATGTAATTGAAGGATAACTGAAAAAAGCGGCCTTTTAAAATCGTTTATAAGGAGTTTTTAATATGATAGAGATATAACTTTATGTCTTATACAACAAAACCTCTTTAACGACTGAATAGCAGCCTTACAATATATCTTTATGGAAAATATCTATAAGAAATATATATTATTAGCTAATTTTAGTTAAATGTATAATAATGTATGATATTGAGCTAAAATAATTGATTTTGTACAAGATATTATATTATTATATAAAGATATATAAAATGAATAATGAAATAGTTTAAAGAATCATAAAATATTCAAAGGATATTTTATGATTCTGATTTAATAATTAATATTAATGTGATACAAGAAAATTTATTGTTGTAAATCAAATTTTAAAGAACTACAACATTAGTCACAAAATAGTTATTTTGTGACTAATGTTGTAAAAAAGGGGTGTATTATGAAAGAAATACCGTTAATTATGGAAGATTACCTGAATTACATGGAAACAATTAAAGGTACTTCTCCAAATACCGTTAAGGAATATTATTTTGATCTAAGAACTTTTTTTAGGTTTATGAAATTAAGATATAAATTAGTTGATAATAATATTGAATTTAAAGAAATTGATATATCGGATATTGATATTGATTTTATAAAAAAAATATCTATCCAGGATTTGCATGCCTATATATCCTATGTTGATAAAAATCGTGATAATGGCAATTTCGCTAAATCTCGTAAAGTTGCCTCTATCAGGTCTTTTTTTGAATATCTTTATTTAAGAGTCAACTTAATCGACCACAACCCTGCTGAAGCCTTGGAGTTTCCTAAAACCGATGAAAGAAATCCTGTTTATTTAACTTTAGATGAAGCCGAACACCTGCTCAACGTCGTTTTGGAGAACAAGAATGATGAATACAGGAAAAGAGATTATGCAATTATCATGCTATTTTTAAATTGTGGTCTTCGACTTTCAGAGCTTTCTGGAATGAATATAGATAGTATAAGAGATAATGACACTTTAACCGTTATTGGTAAAGGTAATAAAGAAAGAACTATATTCCTAAATGAATCCTGTATAGAAGCAATTAAAGACTATCTAAGTATAAGACCTACTCCTATTAATGGTGATAGTAAGGCACTTTTTATAAGCAAAAGAAAACAAAGAATGAGTAATCGAGCAATACAGCATATGATAGAAAGATATTTGCAGAAATCAGGATTAGATACCAATATATATTCTACTCATAAGCTTAGACATACAGCTGCTACCCTAATGTATAAATATGGCAATGTAGATATTAGAGCTCTGCAGGAAATACTTGGTCATGAATCGGTTTCTACTACCCAGATATATACCCATATAGATGATGAAAGACTAAGAAATGCCGTTAAGAGCAATCCTCTTGCCAATAGAAAAATAAATAAAACCGAAGAATGATCTCTTTGGTTTTATTTATTGTGTAATGGTATTTTTATTATGTCCCCTTCATATATACAACTTGTTTCCATATTGTTTAATTCTTTGATATCGAATATCATCTTCCTTACGTCATAGTCTTTGGGTATATATTTTAAGGAAATGTTCCATAGGTTATCTCCGTTCAATACACGGTACTCTTCGAAATTCTGTTTCTGTATGCTGCTATGTGCCCTCGGTAATGTAAATATTAGAGATATCACCAATGATAATAACACAAATATAAATGTGATAAAAATGAAAAACCTTTTACTATCAACTATTATATATTTTCTACTTTTCATATCGCACCTCGCACATAAGTTCTAAACAATTGTTCTATCTATATTCTACTCAAACATTCGTTCCGTGTCAATACCTTTTTTGAAAAAATTAGAACTCTTGTTTGATTTTTTTCACTTGATATGGTATAATCTACTAAAGATTTGGAAAGAAAAATGTGAGGTGTTTACCGTGTATGAAGATTTATCACAAAAACAAATTGAAATATTGCTTTATATAAAAAGTCAATTACAAATAAAAGGCTATCCTCCTGCTGTAAGAGAGATTTGCAAAGGTGTTAATTTAAAATCCACCTCCACTGTACATGGACATTTGGAAAAGTTAGAAGCTAAAGGCTACATAAGAAAAGATCCCACTAAACCTAGAGCCATTGAAATATTGGACAAGGATGATGATTTTCTATTTACTCATAAAAAAACTGTCGATATACCTATAGTAGGTAAAGTTACTGCAGGAGAACCGATATTAGCCGTTGAAAATATTGAGGACACCTACCCTGTTCCTTTAGAACTAGTTGAGGGTCATGATGTATTTATGCTCAAGATTCAGGGAGAAAGTATGATAGACGCGGGGATTTTAGATGGAGATTTAGTATTGGTCAAGGAACAAAACGATGCCCACAATGGGGAGATTGTTGTAGCATTATTAGGAGATGAAGCTACTATAAAAACATTTTACAAGGAAAAGGATAGGATAAGGCTACAGCCTGAAAATCAATTTATGGAGCCAATCTATGCTAGAGATGTAAGTATATTAGGAAAGGTTATTGGATTATATAGAAGAATATAGCTAAAAGCACTTAGTACATAGGTATTAAGTGCTTTTAGCTATATATTACAATGTTATAAGTTTCTTGACGTACAGATTATTTAATGATTTTAATAGACCCAATTTACAATGTTCATAAGTTAGTCCGCCCTGATAATATACATAATATGGCTCTCTCATAGGTCCATCAGCACTTAATTCTATGGAAGAACCTTCTATAAATCCACCTGCGGCCATTATGACTTGGTTTTCGTATCCAGGCATATCCCAGGCTTCAGGTACAACATATGAATCAACAGTAGAAGCTGCTTGTATTCCTTTACAAAATTCGCTAACTCTTTCAGGTGATAATAGTTCAATTCCTTGTATGATATCACTGCGCTTATCCTCTACATCTGGTACAACCTTAAAGCCTAAATCCTTATAGGATTTTGCAGCTAAAAGCGCCCCCTTGACAGCCTCTGACACTATATGAGGGGCTAAGAAAAGACCTTGCATAGTTGTCCTGCTTGTGCCAAAAGTAAGTCCACAGTCCTTTCCTAAGCCTGGTGCAGTGAGTCTGTTTGCTACTTGTTCCACAAGATTTTTCTT
Source organism: Tissierella sp. (assembly GCA_036844705.1). Classification (GTDB taxonomy): domain Bacteria; phylum Bacillota; class Clostridia; order Tissierellales; family Tissierellaceae; genus DAIUFH01. The sequence goes on along the minus strand of DAIUFH010000005.1, from coordinate 30,550 downwards.
TCCAACTATATACCCTCCTGATAATGCTAAACCGCCGCCTGGGTTCTTTATAAGAGACCCTGCCATAATGTCAGCACCTACATCTGTTGGTTCTTTTAATTCCATAAATTCCCCATAGCAATTATCAACCATAATTATGACATTTTGATTATATTCTCTTATAGATTCAATTGCTTCCTCTATTTCATCAATAGTTAAAGCTCTTCTATCACTATAGCCTGTGGATCTTTGTATCATGACTATTTTAGTTTTTGGATTTATACTATTCTTTACAGCCTCTAAATCTATTTTATTGTTAATTAGCGGTATTTCTTTATATACTACTCCAAAATCTGTTAATGTACCTGGAGCATTTCCCTTAACACCTATAACCTTTTGAAGTGTATCGTATGGCGCGCCAGATATGGCTAAAAGCTCATCACCAGGTCTTAACAATCCAGATAATGTTATAGTAAGCGCATGGGTACCTGAAGCGATAGTAGGTCTTACTAGAGCATCTTCTGTGTTAAATACAGTGGCGTAAATACTCTCTACCTTGTCTCTTCCAACATCACCATATCCATATCCAGTAGTCCAATAAAAATCTGTTGAGCTAAGCCTATTTTTCTGCATGGACTCAATTACTTTATATTGATTGTATTCTCTGATATTATCAATTGATTTAAATTTTTCTACAATATATTTTTCTTTTGCATTAACATATTCAATAATTTTTCTTTCTAAATTGAATTGTTTACATAATATATTTACTGTATACTCATTCATATTAACCTTTCCTTTCACAAGTAAAAGTCTCTGGACTAGCAGAGACTTTTACTATTATTTATATATCAAAACTTATTTGCTTATTTGGGATAATTGTAGAAATAGCATGTTTATAAATTAACTGCTGTTTGTCCTCGCTATCAAGAACTATGGTATAATTGTCAAAACCCTTTACTATCCCCTTAATTTGATAACCATTTATTAAGAAAACAGTTATAATAATATTCTCTTTCCTTGCCTTATTCAAAAATACATCCTGTAAATTAGTTCCTTGCTTCATTTTAAACCCCTCCCTAATTAATCTATACGGATACATAATCTTCTATATAATCACTTAGTTCGTTCAAATCATGAAAGTCATCTACATCTATCCACTTTATTCTATTATCTCTTCTAAACCATGTCAATTGTCTTTTTGCATAATTTCTACTTCCTTGTTTAATTTTTTCTATGGCTTCATCTTTGGTACATAAATTATCCAGATACATAATTATTTCTTTATAACCTATACCTTGAAGTGAAGTAAGATTTTTATTATAGCCCATATTTAATATGGCTTTAACTTCATCTATCAAACCTTGTTCAATCATAATATCTACTCTTTTATTGATTCTATCATAGAGCTTCTTTCTGTCCATATTTAAACATATCATAGACAAATCAAAATCTTCATTTTTAATTCTAAAGTTTTCATTATATTCTGACATAGTCTTTCCAGTTAACTTATAAATCTCTAAAGCTCGGATAATTCTCTTTCTATCCCTTATGCTTATTCTTTTTGTGCTTTCATTATCAACCCTTCTTAACATGTTATGAAGATACTCATTTCCGTATTTATCTCCTAAAGCTTCCAGATCTCTTCTTATTTCTTCATTAGGTGGGACTGAAGCAAAATTTAATTTATAAGTAAGTGAATTAATATATAGTCCAGTTCCTCCAACAACTATTGGAAGCTTTCCTTTACCACTAATTTCATCTATAAGCTGCATAGCATGCTGTTTATAATTCGATACTGAGAAACTATCATCAGGGTAAACAATATCAATCATATGATGTGGAATATTCTGCATTTCTTCCTTAAGAATCTTGGCAGTCCCAATGTCCATATATTTATATATTTGCATTGAATCAGCAGAAATAATTTCGCCGTTGATTCTTTTTGCAAGTTCGATTGAAACTGAAGTTTTACCTACTGCTGTAGGTCCAGTTAATATAATTAATTTTTGTTTCATTAAATCACCTATATAATTCTTAGGAATTTTTTTTCTATATAATTCTTAGGGATTTCAATTATAGTTGGTCTGCCATGCGGGCAGCTATATGGATTTTCACATTTAGATAAATCTGATAATAAAGATTTTATTTCTATATCTGAAATCTTATCCCCACTTTTAATTGCACTTGTACATGCCAATTTCATCAATTTATCTAATCTTGTATCATAACTACTTTTTAAATCCTTATCTACATTATCTAATAAATCCATAAATAAATTCTTTATGTTTGGTTTTCCGAAAAGAAAAGGAACACCTCTTATAGCTATGCTAGTCGTACCAAATTCTTCAACTTCAAATCCCAGCTTTCTAAAGAATTCTATATTTTCGGTAAATAAACTAAATTCCTTCATTGTTAAATCAAGAATTTCAGGAGTTATAAGCTGTTGAATATTTATAGCCTCCCTATTATATTCGGCTCTAAATTTTTCATATAAAATTCTTTCATGAGCCGCATGCTGATCTATAAAAAATAATTTATTAAGTATATTGTTTTCACCTATTATATATGTCCCAAATACAATTCCTATTGGACGAATCTCCGGAAGAATCTCTTTGATATTATTAGTATCGTCATCTTCATATAAAACATCCTCATTTATTTCTCTTAAAAAATTATTATCATCCAGGACATTATCTGTAATAGTCTTTTTATAATCATTATGGTTATTTTCTGTTATTTTTTTGGAGGGTAATTCAACCTTTTTAATTTCATCAGTATCAGTAGCATCATCAACTAGGCTGACACCTGTATAATCACGGATAATTACCCCAGCGCTATTGCTTTTTTCGTATAAAACGGGGATATCTTCTTTTATGGTCTCCTTCTCTTCAAATTTAGGAATATTTAAGGATGGAAAAAGCCTTTCATGTATAATATTGCTAATTAGTCCGAGTATATCGCTATTACTAGTGAATTTAACCTCTTGCTTCGTAGGATGTATATTTACATCCAATTCTCCAGGATCCATATCTATATATATTATAAAAACAGGAAATCTATTTAATGGAATCAATGATCTATAATGTTTCTCTATTGTAGTTGAAATATCACTGTTTACTATATATCTTCCATTAATATAAATATACTGATGACCTCTATTGCTTCTATAAATATTATTATTTGAAATAAACCCATTAATTTTAATATCATTAGATTCAAAATTTATAGGAACAAGTCCTTTTGTGATATCTTTACCTAATATTGAATAGATATTTTCTTTTATATCGTATTTATTGCTGGAATTAAGAATTACCTTATTATCCTTAATAAATTTGAAAGATATATTATAATTACCTAATGCTAATTTATATACTATATCGCTGATATTATTACTCTCTGAAATATCGCTTTTTAAAAATTTCTTCCTAACAGGTAGATTATAAAAAAGATCCTTTACTATAATAGTAGTACCTTTTGGGGTTCCAACCTTATCTTTTGATATAATCTTCCCATTTTCAATAATTGCATTAACGCCAGCTGTATTTCCACTTGTTTTTGTTAGTATCTCAACCTTTGCTACAGCAGATATACTGGATAATGCCTCTCCCCTAAAACCCAAGGTTAATAGGCTATACAAATCATTGATTTCTTTGAGCTTAGAAGTTGAATGTTTTTCAAATGCTAATGGAATATCTTCTTCCTCTATGCCATCACCATCATCTGTAACTCTAATATAGGATTTACCACCGTTATTAATCTCAACTACAATGTTTTTAGCATTTGCATCAATAGAATTTTCTACAAGCTCCTTAACTATAGAAGCAGGCCTTTCTATAACTTCACCTGCTGCTATTTTTTGTATTGTTAAGTTATCCAATACTTTAATTTTTCCCATTAGGATCTCTCCTTAAGTCCCTAGCATCATTTACTAAATTATTTAGTACATTCAAAGCTTCTATCGGAGTTATGCTTTGAATATCAATATTTTTAATTCTATCCAAAAAGTAATCTTTTTTATAGTCCAATAGATTAAGCTGTTTTGATTGATCTTTAGAGGTTTTATTTAAGTTGATTTCATGATTACTTTCGATTTGTAACAAAATCTCATTTGCTCTATCAATGATTTCCTTTTTTATTCCTGCAAGCTTTGCAACTTGAATTCCGTAACTCCTGTTAGTACTACCTTCTACTATTTTTCTTAAAAATACTATATCATCGCCCTTTTCTTCAGCTAATATTGTAAGATTGATTATACCCTTTAAATTTTCCTGAAGCTGTGTTAATTCATGATAATGTGTTGCAAACATTGTTTTGGCTTTAATCTTAGTGGCTATGTACTCTATAACTGCCCAAGCAATACTTAGACCGTCATAGGTGCTGGTACCTCTTCCCACCTCATCAAGTATGATTAAACTATTTGAAGTAGCAGCCTTTATTATATTTGATACCTCATTCATCTCTACCATAAAAGTGCTTTCCCCTTGAGAGAGGTTGTCTGAGGCACCAATTCTTGTAAATATCCTATCAACAATACCAATATTTGCTTTCTTCGCTGGAACAAACGACCCTATTTGGGTAAGCAGAGTTATTATAGCGACCTGTCTCATATAGGTAGATTTACCTGCCATATTTGGACCGGTAATGATTTGAATCATGTTTTTATCAGTATCTAGATAAGTATCATTAGGAATAAACAGGTTGTTATCAATTGTAGCTTCTACTACTGGATGTCTTCCTTCAACTATTTCAATCGTACCTTTTTTATTTAGGGATGGCTTCACAAAATTATTGTTATTTGCTACTACTGCAAAGGTAGACAATACATCAATAACTGCGATATATTTTGATACTGCCTGTAATCTTTCTATTTGAGATTTTATATGGTTTCTTATATCTTGAAATATTTCATATTCTAAATCAAGAGACTTTTCTTCAGCACCTAAAATCTTAGATTCCATATTCTTTAATTCTACAGTATAGTATCTTTCTGAATTTGCTAAGGTCTGTTTTCTTATAAAATAATCGGGAACAGAAGATAAATTGGACTTTGTTACCTCAAAATAATAGCCTGTGATTCGGTTGTATCCAACCTTTAAATTCTTGATACCGGTTTTGTTTCTTTCTTCCTGCTCTAAAACAGCTAACCACTCTTTGCCTTTTAAATTGCTTTCTCTTAGCTCATCTAATTCCTTGTTAAAGTTGTTCTTAATTAATCCTCCCTCTTTTACGGTAATAGGAGGGTTTTCATCTATGGAATCTTCTATTAGATTGTATAAATCATCTAAGCTTTCTATCTTCGATTCTAATTTTATCAAATGATTAGAGCTGGTACTTTTTAGAATCTGCTTTAGTTCAGGAAGTACTTTTATTGAACTCTTTAAAGAAATAAAATCTCTGCCATTACAATTGCCATTAGTTATTTTACTGGACAATCTTTCTATGTCGTATATTTCATCTAAAAGGCTTCTAATATCATCTAAAACCATTAAATTCTCAGTAAAATACTCTACGATACTAAGTCTATTTTCAATTAATTTAGTATCTAGCAATGGTTGTTCAAGCCATTTCTTTAAAAGTCTTCCACCCATAGCAGTATGAGTTTTATCGAGAATACTAATAAGTGCACCTTTCTTTTCTTTAGATCTAATTGTTTCATTTATCTCCAAATTAGCTCTTGTATTAATGTCCATAACCATGTAATTTGAAGGTTCATAGAAAGAAATAGTATTTATATGGTCTAAGTTATTCATTTGGGTAGTATATAAATATTCTATTAACTTGGAGGTTGAAATAATTGAATAAAGCTTTTCGTTAATACCTAATTCATTGAGTTCAGATACTTTAAACAACTTATATATATTTGATTTAAGAGACTCATCTAATTCCTTCAAGTCATCATAAGTATTTATATAAGGATTGATATTATTTTTAATTATTTTCATATATTTCTTATTTAGGGTAAATTTTTTATTACATAAAATTTCTGCAGGGTTTGTTTTACCCAATTCATCAATAATAAATCGATAACAATTGTCCTCATCACTTAATAATTCAGTCGTATACATCTCTCCAGTCGAATTATCAACATAAGTAATGCCTGTCCCAAAATTATCCAAGTAAATTGATACGAGAAAATTATTAGATCTGTCATCAATTAAATCTGTAATAGTCCCTGGGGTGATTATCTTGATTACATCCCTTTTCACAATACCTTTAGCAAGTGCAGGGTCTTCTAACTGGTCACATAGGGCAACCTTATATCCTTTATCTACGAGCTTTGATATATAAGTATCCACCACATGATGTGGAACTCCGCACATAGGTGCTTTTTCATTTTGCCCACAATCTCTTTGGGTTAAGGTTATTTCCAGCTCACGGGATGCAATTTTAGCATCTTCGAAAAACATTTCATAAAAATCACCTAATCTGAAGAAAAGTATTGAGTCCTTGTTTTTATTTTTAATATCCATATATTGCTTCATCATTGGTGTAAGATTTTCCATGCGTTCCTCCGTTTAAACAATAGTTCCTTCCAGAGTAAAGGTTTTGACTTCATCAATTCTAACATTTATCAACTTACCAATTAATTCTTTATCACCTGGAAAATGAACTAATTTACTACTTCTTGTACGTCCATTCAATATTTTATCATTATTTTTACTTACGTCTTCAACTAATACTTCTACTATTTCACCTATTAATTTTTCATTTTTTTCTAGACCAATTGGATACAAAGTATCTAATAGTCTTTGAAATCTTTCATGTTTTACATCATCAGGTACTTGATTTTCCATTGTGGCTGCTTTAGTACCTTCTCTTATTGAATAAAGAAATGTAAAGGCTGAATCATATTGAACCTTTTTTACTATATCTAGTGTTTCCTCAAAATCTTCTTCTGTTTCTCCCGGGAAACCTACGATTATATCAGTTGTAATAGCAATATCCGGTAATACATTTTTTACTTTTTTGATTATTGTCAAATAATCTTCTCTAGAATACTTTCTGTTCATAGCCTTTAATATTTTATTGCTTCCGGATTGTATAGGTAAATGCAAATGCTCACAAAGCTTATCAAGAGTGGCATAACAACTAATTACATCATCTGATATATCCTTAGGATGTGAGGTCATAAATCTAATTCTCTCAATTCCTTCAATGTTATTTACATCCTTTAATAAATCCGCAAAAGAATAATTGCTATCCAAAGTTTTACCATATGAATTAACATTTTGACCTAATAAAGTAACTTCTTTGCAGCCATTCTTTGCAAGGTCTTCTATTTCAGCAATTATACTTTCGGGATTACGACTTCTTTCTCTTCCACGAGTATACGGAACTATACAATAAGTACAAAAATTGTTACAGCCATATGTTATATTTACAAACGCCTTATATGAATATTTTCTATTGGCATCTATACTCTCTTCTATTTCTCTATTTTCCTCATCAATATCTATAATAGTCTTTCCTGTTTCATAATGTCTGCTAATAAGCTGAGGTAGTTTGTGAATATTATTTGTACCAAAGATTATATCTACATGTCTGTATTTGCTTGTTACTACTTCTCTTATATCTTCTCTTTGCATCATGCAGCCACATACAGACAAAATTAAATCTGGATTCTTTCTCTTTAAAGCCTTTAGTTCTCCTAACTGACCAAATACTCTTTCTTCAGCGCTTTTTCTTACAGCACAGGTATTAAATATTATCAAATCAGCTTCTTCTCTATTATTAGTCAATTCATAGCCCATACCATCAAGAATCCATGCAATTTTTTCTGAGTCGTGCTCATTCATCTGACATCCAAATGTGCTTATAAGATACTTCTTCATATTATAGAAAATCTCTCCTTTAATTATCTTAAACTTCATTATACCACGAGTTGGCTACGTTAGCCAAATAAAATTTAGACTCCGCCACATCTGATTTACCATCAATTTACGAAAAATCATTGTAAATTGGGTTAGGTCATGGGTTAGGTCATGAAAAAAGAGTGGATAACCACTCTAAATAATTTATTTAATATTAGTAAGTCCAAATAGTCTTTTAAAAAATCCTATTTGTGATTCCTCGTGTTTCTTTAATTTGTCCTTTAGCTCTAGGATTTCATAGGTTTTTTCCTTTAGTCTCATTTTTAATTTTGCATTTTCGCAAATTAAAACATCCCTTTCCTTAGAGCTAATCTCTTGCTTTAAGGATATTATTTCATCCTTTAGTTCTTGAATCAAACCCATATTATCCTGATTGCCTTTTGTTATAATTTCATTCAATCTTGAAAAGAAAACATCCTCTAAAGACCTGCTTACTTCAATGGCTATGCTTGATGCATCTATATCATTATTACCAATTACCTCAAGTGAAGTATCATTTGAATTTGAAATAACTAGTTCAGGTGATGAAATGATTAGCTTTATTTGTTTATTACTAAAACCCTTATCCTGAAGCATCTTGATATATTGTATTAGTTCAATTTCCTTTGTTGTATAATATCGATGATTCGAGTCCGTTCTAGGTATTTCAATTTCAAATTCCTTTTCGTAATATCTGAGAACATGAGGGGCATAGCCTGTCATTTCAGATACCTCAGAAATTGTATATTCAACGCCAAATTCCATATTCTCGCCCCCTTTTTAGTCAACAGTATTATAATTCTTTAAATATTATTAAAAATCCTTCAATTATTAATAACTTTTTTCAGACAAATTCCTTTAAAAAATTTATAAAATGTTGAAAAAGGTAGAAATGGTAATTTTTTTGTTTATTTATTCTTCACTATCTTCTTCATCTGTAGGGGTTTCATCTACATCTTTAGAACTTAAGCTAATTCTTCTTTCATCTTCATTGATTTCGATTACCTTTACAGTAATGATATCTCCTGTTTTTAATACATCAGAAGGTTTGTTAACATGTTCCTTAGATATCTGTGAAACATGAAGTAATCCATCTACTCCTTCATTAAGTCTTATAAAGGCACCAAAGTCTAATAAATTGACTACTTTACCTTCAACGATATCTCCCTCTTTTACATTATTAATAAACACTTTCCATGGTTCTTCAATAGTTTGCTTTAGGCCAAGAGATATTCTGTTTTTTTCTTTATCTAATGATAGCACCCTAACTTCAACTCTATCACCTATTTCAAGTACGTCTGAAGGATGTTTAACTCTATTCCATGACAGATCAGAAATATGAATTAAACCATCTACTCCGCCTAAGTCAATAAAAGCACCAAAATCTGTAAGCCTTTGAACTATACCTTCTATTGTAGCACCAACCTCTAGACCATCCCAAAGTTTTTCTCTTTTGATTTCAAGTTCTTCTTTTTCCACTTCTTTTCTAGAAACAATGACTTTTTTCTTATCCTTGTCAAAATCTATAATTCTAGATTTCAGTGTTTTACCTTTATATTGATCAAGGTTAGAAACATAATTTGTGGATACATGTGAAGCTGGCATGAAACCGTTAATATTATTAACCAATACAGTTAATCCACCTTTTACAACAGATATAACCTTACAGTCAACATCTTCCTTATTATTAAATATTTCTTCTAATGTATCCCAAGCTTTTAAAGCATCAACTCTTTTACTAGACAACACTACATTACCTTCACCATCATCTAATTTCAATACATAAACATTGATTTCATCACCTACATTTATAGTATCTTTTGGCTTCACTTCTGGGTCTTTAGATAATTCATCTCTAGTTATTATACCATCACTTTTATAGTTTATATTAACCATTACTTCATTGTCAGTTACATATAAAACAGTGCCCTTAACTACATCCCCTCTATGAATTTTAGTGAAAGAACTATCAATTGCTTCCATCATCTCGTCTTTATTCAGATTATCCATTACTTCAACAGCCTCCTTAATTATCCAATCAGGTGTAGATGCACCTGCCGTTATTCCTATTGTATTAAATATTTGTATATCTTGTAAAGATAAATCTTTAATGGTTTCTATATGAAATACATTTTTACAATGTTTATTACTTATTTCAACCAACTTTTTAGTATTAGAGCTATTTTTGCCACCTATAACTAACATAGCATCTACCTTTTTAGCTACTTCTTCCGTAGATTTTTGTCTTACCTTTGTTGCATTGCAGATGGTATTAAATAATTGCACTTCCTTGGCTTTATTTTTTACAATTTCAGATAATAGCTCAAATTTTTCAATTCTATTTGTAGTTTGAGATACTATACAAACCCTATCAAACAATGGTAGGTCATTTGCTTCTTCTTCCGAATTAATAATATAGGCTTTATTGTCACAATGACCATTTATTCCTATTACTTCAGGATGATTTCTATCTCCTACAATGACTATATCATAATCTTTATTTAAAAATTCTTCAACCTTATTATGAATAGACATTACATAAGGACATGTACAATCAACTAAATCCAGTCCTAATTTCTCAATATATTCCTTAATTTCTTTAGAAGCACCATGGGATCTAATAATTATAGTTCCCTCTTTTATATTATTTAAGTCTTCTAAAGAATTTAACCCCATATTTTCCAATCGAGAAACAACCTGTTCATTGTGCACTAAAGGTCCATAGGAATAAACTCTTTTTCTAGAGTTTTTCAATACATCAATTGATTTATCTACTGCTCTTTTAACTCCAAAACAAAATCCTGAATTATCAGCTATAATAATATTCAACTTATTCCTCCTGTCTTAATTCATATATTGAGTACAATATTTGATGACTAAGCTTTGTATAGTCCTTAGCTTGTACATGTTCTTCTGAAAAATCAATAGGTTTGCCAATGACAATATTTACGGTATTAAATAATTTATAATCACTTGATATATTTAATGGTAGTACCACTGAATTTGACCTAACCGTAAGTAGTGCAACTCCAGGTTTTGCATTATTTAAGTCCAATCCCTCTACTCTTTTTCCTTCAGGAAATATTCCAAGTACCTTATCATTTTTTAATACCTTAAGAGCATTTTTAATGGCTGAAATATCAGATGCTCCTCTGTCCACTGGAAATGCACCTAAATGACATAATATAAATGAAAGGATTTTATTTCCAAATAATTCTTTTTTTGCCATCCAAGATATTTGTCTAGGAAATACGATCGATATAAGCAATGGATCCCAATTACTTGCGTGATTAGAACAAATTACCAACTTACCACTTTGGGGAACATTTTCTAAACCTGTCACTCGTACCCTATAAAATAACTTTAAGAATATGCCAACCAATGGTTTTACGATACTATAAAACAATTATTTCCCTCCCATAACAATAGATACAATTTCATTTATACATTCATCTATAGTCTTATTTGTTGTATCTAAAAGATAGGCATCTTGAGTCTTTATCAAAGGAGCAATTTTTCTATTGCTATCTATATCATCCCTGCGTTTGATTTCCATTATAATTTGTTCTAGGCTAATATTCTTTTCTCCATTTTCAATTAATTCTTTATACCTTCTTTTGCCTCTTTCCTTTACAGAAGCAGTAATAAAAAACTTATAATCTGCATTAGGTAGTACTACAGAAGTGATATCCCTTCCATCCATGATTAAAGATTTCTTTTTTGCCATTCCCTTTTGGAGCTTCACCATATAATCCCGCACTTCTTTAATGGTTGCTACATAGGATACATTTTTATTAATAATATTTTCTCGGATTTCTTCATCGACCTGCTTCCCATCTATAAAAATATGATTATCTATAAAATCGATATCGGTATCACTTAGTATGTTGATTACTTCCTCAGGGTTTTGTGGATTTAGATTATTCTCAATAGCTTTTAATGTCAAAGCTCTGTACATAGCACCGGTATCAATATATTCAATATCAAGTGCTTTAGCAATTTTTTTTGCTATAGTGCTTTTACCAGCCCCTGCAGGTCCATCTACAGCAATAGAAAAAACATCTTTCTTCATGTTAAGCCTCCATAATCTATATTAATAACTAATTTATGTAATCAATTCATCTCTAAATTATATATTAAAAACTAAATCTATACAAGTAAAATAGCTATAATTTACTTTGGAAAGTAAGAATATGTTACTATTCACAGTACTTTAAATTGTATAAAATCGAAAAATGATAAAAATACACACTCACGGTTTCGGAGATGAATAATTCTATAGCTCATTCCAGACAAAAATCCTACATCTTTCAATTCCCTTAGTGGTCTATCTTTAGGGACATGAAAGCTGCTTAACGGATTTTTATCTTCCATTCACTAAGAATTATAGTCACTCCTGCAAATGTTCCCTTAGGATTTTTATCATTTTTCTTTATCTGCTGTGATTGACTGTGAATAGTAACAAGAATATTAAACATTCATGCCTGCCAGGTACCCTGTAGAATATGCTATTTGTAGATTATAGCCACCTGTCAATGCATCAACATCAATTACTTCTCCAGCAAAAAAAAGATTTGGTATTATTTTTGACTCCATTGTAGAAGGATTTATCTCTCTTGTAGACACTCCTCCAGAGGTAACAATTGCTTCTTCAATAGGCCTAAAACTTTTATATTCCATATCAAAAGCTTTTATGGTGTTAACCAATCTCAATCTTTCTTCCTTTGTAATCTGGTTTACAACTTTTTCAGGAGATATTTGAGAGTATTCCATCACCCATGGTATTATCTTTTGAGGCAATAGATCATTTAATGAATTTTTTAAATGTTTATTATTATAAATATTAAAATCTCTTAATATTCTATCGTCTAATTTATCAATATCTAATGCCGGTTTCAAATCCAACGAAAAAATAATCTTTTTATAATTGCCATGTAAATAATTACTTGTAGAAAGAACTATAGGACCTGAAATGCCATAATGAGTAAATATCATTTCTCCAAATTCTTCGTGTATTAATTTATTGTCACAAATAGCTTTCAAATTAACATTTTTTAAAGACAATCCTTGCATATCATTTATCCAAGGAGCTTCTATCTCTAAAGGGACTAATGAAGGCTTAGTAGATACTATAGAATGGCCAAGGCGTTTTGCAAAGACATATCCATCTCCTGTAGAACCTGTGGAAGGATATGATTTACCCCCAGTTGCAATAATTATCTTATCAAAAGATAATTTTTCGCCATCAATAGTTAATACAAAATGATCTTTAGAAAATATAATTCCTTTCACATCAGATTTTAATCTGATTTTCACATTATTTCTATTTAATAGATTGTTAAAAGCTTTTATGACATCACTAGATTTATTGCTTTCAGGGAAAACTCTATTACCTCGTTCAATTTTGGTTTGCAATCCCTCACTATGTAGTAAATTTAAAATATCTTCATTAGTAAATGAATATAGACTGCTATATAAGAAGTTTTTATTTGTAATAATATTATCGAAAAAATCTTCTATAGGTGAAGAATTAGTTATATTGCATCTACCTTTACCCGTTATAAAAAGCTTTTTACCTATTTTTTCATTCTTATCAAACAATGTAACATCTAATCCTCTTGAAGCTGCTGTGACTGCAGCCATAATCCCAGCTGGACCTGCACCTATTATGCCGATTTTGTTATACATATTTACCTCTCTTATTTATTATTGATTTTTATTATATTATATCAAATTATAGTAATTTTATCTTTTAATTTTTATATCATTTATGATAACATCTTATATGATAAATTTGCCTATAAAAAAGAGAGAATCAATTCTCTCTTTTTTATGATTCAATATTATTTTCGTCATATACATTATAAATTTGCCATATTTTCTCTAAATCTTCAAAGTATGATTCTAAATCATTTTTCTTTGCTTGACCAAGGGCAATTATAAAAGCATTTATTAAACTCATGGGAGCTACTAAAGAATCTATAAAGGAAATCATATCGCTTCTTGCTATTAAGGAGACATCTGCCCTATTAGTAGCAGGAGAAATCAAACTATCAGTGACAGCTATTATTGAGCAACCTTTACCTTTGGCATATTCCAATGCTTCAAGAGTTTTCTTTGAATACCTTGGAAATGTAATACCTACTATAACATCATCTTTCTCAGCCTTTACTAATTGCTCAAATATATCATTTGCTCCGGCACTAATAAGCTTCACATTTGAAAATAAAAAATTTAAGTAGAAACATAAATATCCTGCTAAGAAGGATGAACTCCTTAGACCAATTACATATATCTGTTTTCCTTTACTCATCAAGTCAACAGCATTGTGAATACTGTCCATATCAATTTCTGATATGGTTTTTTTAATATTATCGATATCACTTTCCATCACTTTAGATAGATTGTTCTCCCCTGCAGATATTCCATCTGGCAAATTTAACCTTTGTACTGTAGTTAGTTTATTTTTTATAAGCTCCTGTAGTTCTTTTTGTAATTCTTTATAGCCACTATAACCTAATGTATTAGCAAATCTTACAACAGTAGATTCACTTACATTTAGCTTTGAGCCAAGAGATGCAGCAGTCATAAAAGCAGCTTTATCATAACTATTTATGATATATTCAGCTATTATTTTCTGTCCCTTACTCATTCTACTAAAATTATTTTGTATGCTTTTTATAAGATTGGGATTTTTACTCATATAAATTCCTCTATAACTCCTCTACTAGTTAATTAATGAAAGTCCTTCTTTTAAAGCTTCTTTATTCAACGCTTCTGTTCCTTTAGGTACTCTATCTAAAACTGCTCTTTCCAAAGATTCTTCTGTTACTATCTTTGTCACCTGATAAATAACACCCAGAGCAACTATATTAGCAACCATTGGTTTCTTAAGTTTATGAGTTGCAGTATCCAATATAGGTACTTGATATACTTTAATATCATCTCTTTTCGGTACATCTACGGAACTATCTATAATCAAGGTACCACCGGATTTTAACCCGCTCAGATATTTATCACATGATAATTGAGTTAGAGATAATAATATATCACAATTGGTGACCTTGGGAAAATGTATATCATGCTTGCTGATGATAACCTCTGCTTTACTAGCTCCACCTCTAGCTTCTGGGCCATATGATTGAGATTGAACAACATTTAACCCATCATATAGTGCAGCCTCAGCTAATATAATTCCCCCAGTAATAAGCCCTTGTCCACCTGAACCAGATAATCTAAGTTCCACGCGTTCCATATTATACCTCCTTTTTAAATGATGCTATAATTTTTGCATATTGTTCAGTATATTCAGGTTTTGTTTCATTATAGAATTCACCGACCTTGAACTTACCTTCTCTTTGTTCATCAGTTAATTTGTCCCATGCTTTATTATTTACGCCTGTTTCCTTAACTACATTCATCATATCTACTACTGAACCTTTTTTGTTCTTTCTACCATAATAAGTAGGGCAAGCAGTTATTGCTTCTATTACAGAAAACCCCTTATTTTTAATTCCATTTTCTATTAGCTTTTGAAGTGCATTAGCAGCATATGCAGTACCTCTAGCAACATATGTAGCACCAGCAGCATGTGCCAATTCACATAAATCAAAATTAGGATCTACATTACCATACGGAGCAGTAGTTCCTTTATCACCGGTAGGTGTTGTAGGTGAGTATTGTCCACCAGTCATACCATAAATATTGTTGTTGTATATTACTGCGGTAATATCTATATTTCTTCTACATGCATGGATTAGATGATTGCCTCCTATAGCAGAAGCATCTCCATCTCCTGTAATAACAATCACATGGAGATTAGGGTTTGCTAATTTTACACCTGTAGCAAAAGCTAATGCCCTGCCATGGGTTGTATGAAGTGTATTGAAATCTAAATATCCTGAAGCTCTAGATGAACATCCAATGCCGGATACTACACAAACATCATTTTTTTGCAGCCCTAGAGTATCAATTGCTTTTACTATACTTCTAGTTACTATACCATTGCCACATCCAGGACACCAAATATGGGGCAATGTATCTTCTCTAAAATATTCCTTAATTAATTGACTAGGCATTATAACCCTCCTTAACACAAGAAATAATTTCCTCAGGTAAAATAATTTCTCCATTCACCTTACTATATTTCTCTACTAAAGTATGTTTGCCAGCAATTCTATCTACTTCAAGGAAATACTGACCAGCATTCATTTCAGCTACTACAATTCTCTTAACCTTTTTAGATAATTCTGTTAGCTGTTTCTCAGGAGATGGCCACATAGTAATAGGTCTGAACATTCCAACCTTATATCCCTCTGACCTCAACTTATCGATAGCTGCTCTAGCAGATCTTGATGTAGCACCAAAAGCAACAATTGCAGTATCTGCATCATCTAATAAATATTCTTCATAGGTTGCAATATCATCAACATTATCCTCTATCTTTGCTACTAATCTTCTAATAAGTTTATTCGCTACCGCTTCATTCCCTGATGGAAAACCAGTATCGCCATGAACTAGTCCAGTAACATGATATCTATATCCTGTACCAAAAGAAGCCATCTCAGGTACATATTCGCCTTCTTTAACTTCATAAGCTTTATATTCTTCAGGAGAACAAGTGGGTTTCTTTCTATTTATAATTTCTATTTCTTTATCGTCAGGTATTTCAATTTTTTCTCTCATATGGCCTACGATTTCGTCTAATAATAATATTACAGGAGTTCTATATTTTTCTGCTAAATTGAATGCTCTAATTGTTGTAGTATATATTTCTCTAACAGAGTTTGGATATAGAGCTATAATTGCATGATCACCATGAGTTCCCCATCTAGCTTGCATGATATCAGCTTGTGCAGGAGATGTAGGCAAACCTGTACTTGGACCACCTCTTTGTACGTTAACTATGACACATGGAACTTCAGTAATTACTGCAAATCCTATGTTTTCCTGTTTTAAACTAAACCCAGGACCTGATGTTGCAGTCATTGATTTTAAACCAGTTAGAGAAGCTCCAATAGTAGCAGCCATACCAGCAATTTCATCTTCCATTTGAATAAATTTACCACCTAATTTTGGTAATTCTACAGAAGACAATTCTGCTAATTCAGTTGATGGCGTTATTGGATAGCCAGCATAAAATCTCATTCCTGCCCTCAATGCACCTTCAATACATGCTTCATTACCTTGCATTAATTTTATTGTCATGTTATTTACCTCCTAGCCAAATAGCGTAATCTGGACATCTTAGTTCACATTGGCCACACTGTATACAAGCATCAAAATTTTTTATTACAACCTTCCCCTCCTCTAATTCCAAAACCTTTTTGGGACAAAAAGCCACACAAATTCCACATCCCTTACACCAATTCATTTCAACAGTAAGAGATTTCTCTTTATTAACTGGCATAATAGTAACCCCCTTATAATTGACTATATCTAAATTATATAAAACATACATAAATTTTGCAAGATTTACTTCATTTTTATTGCAAATTTTTAAACATTTGCAAGATTTACTTCATTTCAAGAAATAATGTAGAAAAAACAAGCCTAGGCTTGTTTTTTATTAAATAGGATATGTTTTATTTTTTTTATCTAATAGCTCACTATCAATTTTATATAACTCTGCTTGTCTTTGTTTGAAAAAAGCAAGTGCAACCTGAGGAAATAAAGCATAGCTTAAAACATCTTCTTCTTGCTCTAAATATTCCTTTATCTCATTTTTATAACTTTCCAACTGCGGTTCTAATAAATCTGCAGGTCTACCAGTAAATACCTCTTCGTCTCCAATAATCTTTGTTCTTATTTCCTCTGATAATTCTACTGCAGGTTTACCATACAGTCCCTTTACATAGTTTTTAGCCTCTGTTGGTACCATCTTATATCTTTCACCTAATATAACATTAAAAACAGCCTGTGTTCCAACCATTTGACTCATAGGAGTAACTAATGGAGGATATCCAAAATCTTCTCTTACACGTGGAATTTCCTTCAATACTTCCTCATATTTATCTTCTTTATTTTGTGCTTTCAATTGAGAAACGAGATTAGATAGCATACCTCCAGGTACCTGGTATTTCAATGTATTTATATCAACATTTAATACCTTAAAATCCAATAAACCCTTTTTTAAATATTTTTCTCTTAACTTCATAAAATAATCAGATACTTCTAATAACAAATTAAAATCTAAATCCGGATAGTACTCTGTTCCCTCTAATGAAGCTACCATAGGTTCAGTGGCTGGCTGACTGGTACCATTACCTAGAGGTGAAATAGCAGTATCTATGATATCTGCCCCTGCCTCTATAGCCTTCATATATGTTTGATTTGCAAGACCACTGGTAAAATGTGAATGAACTTCAATAGGTAAAGATATTTCTTTCTTTAGCTCTCTAACCAAGTTTTCTGCAGGATATGGTAATAAAATTCCAGACATATCTTTAATACATATGGAATCTGCTCCCATATTTGCTAGTTCTACAGCTAGCTTGACATAGTATTCATTATTATGAACAGGACTCGTTGTATATGAAATAGCAACCTGCGCATGACCACCATATTTCTTAGTAGAGTCAATGGAAGTCTTTAAATTTCTAGGATCATTTAGAGCATCAAAAATTCTAATTATATCTATACCATTCTTTATGGATAATCTTATAAATTCCTCCACTACATCATCAGGATAATGCTTGTAACCTAAAAGATTCTGTCCCCTAAGCAACATTTGCAGCTTAGTATTTTTAAATACTCGTCTCAATTTTCTAAGTCTTTCCCATGGATCTTCATTTAAAAATCTAAGACAGCTATCAAAGGTTGCTCCACCCCACATTTCTATAGCATGATAACCTACCTTATCCATCTTCTCAGCTATTGGAAGCATATCATCAATTGGCATTCTTGTAGCTATCAATGACTGATGTGCATCTCTTAAAGCTGTTTCTGTAATCTTTACTTTACCCATAGATATCCCCCTCGTATAATATAATATTATATTGATTTTTCCACACAGTATAATAGTGGTGGATTGTTTACTTGATTAATAAAATCGTATTTCAGAACATTAAATTCTTTCTGATTTAATTTAGTAAAAAATTCTTCTAAAACATCTTTTTCTTCCATTCCGCCTTCATGACCAGTATAAACTGTTAAAACCAATAATCCGTTATTATCCAACAATTTCAATGCTTTCTCTACGCTTCTAATAGTGCTTACACTATTAGTTTTAATAGATTTATCACCCTTTGGAAGATAACCTAGATTATATATAATAAAACTAAGTTTTTCATCAATATATTTATCAATAAATTCGTGGCTATCTTTTATTAATGTAACTATATCTCTAAGTCCTGAATCACCAAGCAATTTACAAGTATTATCTATTGCTTGACTTTGGATATCAAAACCATATACCTTCCCTGTTGTTCCAACTAGCTTTGCAAGTAAAAAAGTATCATTACCGTTTCCTACTGTACAATCTAATACATTTGAACCTCTCTTTATATTATTTAACATCAACTCTTTTACAATAGTATTCGTGTTGATAATGCTTTTAAATTTCATCGTTTCCTCCAAAGAAGAAATTCTAAAGTGACTTCAAATATTCTATTTCTTCTTTACTTAAAAATCTCCAATTTCCTAATAACAATCCACCTAAATCCAATTCTCCTATTGAGACTCTCTTTAATTTCTTAACAGGATGCCCAACGGCTTCACACATTTTCTTAATCTGTCTGTTTCTTCCCTCATGTATTTCTATTTCTAAAATCGAATCTAAGTCATATTTCTTTGCTATCTTAACTGTAGCATTAGCTGTTTTCCTTCTATCAATATATATACCATTCCTTAGCTTATTCAACTCAGCTTTGTTTGGTACACCCTCGACAATTGCAATATACTTTTTACTTATTTTTTTACTAGGGTGAGTTAACTTAAAGGATAAATCTCCATCATTCGTTAACAGCAATAATCCAGTAGTATCTGCATCTAATCTTCCAACTGGATATATTCTCTCACTAACTCCTTCAATCAAATCAGTTACAATTCTTCTATCCTTTTCATCCTTTAAGGTAGAAACATATCCGATAGGTTTATTTAGCATTATATAAACTTTATTCTTTTCAAGCCTAATTTCTTTATCATTAACCAATATCTTATCTTTTTCTGAGTCGACAATAGTTCCTAATTCCGTTATGATTTTTCCATTTACCTTAACAAGTCCTTTTTGAATCATTTCTTCTGATTTTCTTCTAGAAGCAACACCACATAAAGCCATATATTTTTGTAATCTCATAATAATCTCCCCTCACCTACAACTCTAGTCTTATTTTAACTTAGTTATCGACGTTTGTAAATGATTGGTAATAATCTAACCCAAAAAGATTCTTTAGCTATATCGTTATTTGCAACAATTTTATTTTTACATATGATTTTTCCATCAAGATAAACATCTATTGAACCTAGAATATCACCTTTTTCAACAGGAGCCTTTGCTAATTCATCACAATTAATAATTACTTTGATTCTTTCTACTTCATCCTCATTTAAAGGATATATAAATTCTTTTTCTGTTACCACTGGTAACTTATCCTCAACACCATCAATTACTTTAATATTTTTAATGAACTTTCCTTTTTCAAATATATTATACAATTGATAGTTGTTATAACCATAGTCCATAAGCTTATAATTGTCATTAAACCAATCTGGTGCATTGAGTGCAACAGCTATTAACCTCATATTGCTTCTAGTGGAGCTTGATACCAAGCATCTTCCGGAGGCCATTGTATATCCAATCTTTACACCATCTCCTCCATCATAATCCCATAAAGTCTTGTTCTTATTGACAAAATAATTATTTTCCTCTCTTGAACTTTTATAGGATTTAGCACTTGATACTTGCTCGAACTCATCATATTTAAAAGCATATCTAGTTATCAATGCCAAGTCATAGGCGGTAGTATAGTGATTTTTATCATATAACCCATGAGGATTTGTAAAATTAGTATCATTTGCACCTATTAATCTTGCTTTTTTATTCATTAACCGTATAAAATCTTTCTCTGTTCCGCTTATATAGTTAGCAATCGCTACAGCTGAATCATTACCAGACCTCAACATTAATCCATATACTAAATCACCAAGTTTTAACTTTTCTCCTACCTTTAAATAAATGCTAGAACCCTCTATATTAACACTATCTTCTGAAATTTCAACTGTATCCTCCATATCGCCTTTTTCAACTGCCAATAATGCGGTCATAATCTTTGTTGTACTAGCCATTGGCATTTTGATATGGGAATTTTTTTCTAGTAAAACTCTTCCTGAACTTTCTTCCATCAATATATAGCTTTGAGCACTTAAATCTAAATCATCACCATATGCTATAGTTTGAGTTAATAGAACTATTAAAATTATTATAAATGATTTTCTTACCATTCTTATCCCTCCAATTATTATGGTGTCAAAAAAAACAGAAATAATACTTTATTGTATCATTCCTGTTCATTATTATACTTAGATATTATCGGAATCCTTAAAATCTTCTATTAATGGAAGGGCATCTATTGATTCTAGTCCAAAATATTTTAAAAACCCATCTGTAGTCCCATATAAGATTGGTCTTCCTGTCCTTTCTAATCTTCCTACCTCCGATATTAATTTTCTCTCCATCAATGTATCTATAGCTCTTTCGCTTCTAACACCTCTTATAGCTTCTATATCAGCTTTTATTATAGGTTGCCTATATGCTATAATCGATAAGGTTTCTAAGGCTGCATTGGACAAATTTTTAGTGTTCTTCTTACTATTTAATTTCTTAATCCATTCGTAGTGTTCAGGTCTTGTCCCAATTTGATATGAATTATTAAATTTAATAATTCGTAAACCTCTCCTATTATAATCATATTCGTCCATCATACTTTTCATTATTTTCTCTATTTCTTCTTCACTTATATCTAACACATTAGATAAATCCTTTATATCTAAAGGGTCACCCCATGTAAATAGCAATCCTTCTATTATGGATTTTATCTCTCTATCGTCCATATCTAACCTCGCTTACTTTGCTCTTTATAATTAAATCACTAAATGCATGTGCCTGCTCTACATATATAATTTTTAGGCGTATAAGCTCTAGTGTGGAAAGAAAGTATGTAATTATCTCTTCTCTGGAACGATTGTTTAATAAATCATTAAAAGAAATTTTTCCATTCTCAGTAAGCTTATCCTTAATAATATCCATACATTCATCTAGTGTATATTCTTCCCTATGTATTTCCTTTATATCTATAGTATCAAACTTTTTTAAATTTCTTTCCATTACCTTATTTAAAGCCTTCAGTAGCTGCTGTAAATCTACCTTTCCCAATTCCTCGATTGGGTCACTATATATTGACAAATCCTCTCTAGGTTTATAGAATACCTTAGATTCCACTAATTCAGAACTCTTCAAACACATAGCTGCTTCCTTGAATAATTTATATTCTAATAGTTTCTGTACCAAATCTTCCCTTGGATCGATTTCAACTTCAACGCCATCCAATACTACCTTTTCTTGAGGTAAGAGCATTTTTGATTTAATTTCTAAAAGCGTTGATGCCATCACAAGAAAATCGCTTGTAATTTCCAAGTTCAATTCTTCCATGTCATAAATATAATCTAAAAATTGCTCTGTAATTGTATTAATTGGTATATCATATATGTCAATTTCAGATTTTTTTATCAAATCTAATAATAAGTCCAGTGGACCTTCATATACATCTACTACGACTTTATATCCCATATTTTACCCCTATCAGCTTATTATTCTTATTATAAGATTAATCACAAAGTTTATAATTGGACTCATTATTCTATCTGTCATATCTGTCATTATTAAAATAATCAAAATAAAATAAAAATATCTTTCGTATTTATAAAAATAATATTCATATTTAGTAGGTAAAAAACTTGCTAACATCTTAGATCCATCCAATGGTGGAAATGGCAATAGATTAAATACTCCAAGCATTATATTATACCACATGGTTATCAATACAATTTCAAATACAGTGCTATTACGTATAGGTATATAAGCTATAATCAATGCACAAACAAAAGCTAATATAAAATTAGTCACTATACCGGCTATAGAAACTAAAAACATATCTCTTTTTCTATTTTTAAAATATCTTGGATCAATTGGAACAGGCTTGGCCCACCCAAAACGAAAAATTAACATGAATAAAAATCCCATAGGGTCAATATGTTTAAGAGGATTTAAACTCAATCTGCCAGATTCTTTGGCTGTATAATCTCCTAATAAATATGCTGTATAGCCATGAGCTAATTCATGTAAAACAATTGCAATTAGCAAACCTGGTAGATTTAATAAAAATTTCATAAATAACCCTCTTTCTATTTTACTATATACATTATACAACCTCGACACGATAAAGTCGAGGTTTTGATAATTATTTGCCTTGAAAATAGCTTGAAACTGTTCGTTTTAGTATCAATAAAAAGCCTGCATTGTTGACATCATCTTTAGCTACTAAATTGACTCTGTCTATTTCTTTTCCATCTAAGGATATTATTAACTCACCTATAGTATCTCCTTTGGATATTGGAGATTGAATGGTATCTGGGTTCACAATTTCTTTATCAACATCCCCTTTGTTTCCTTTAGGTAATAAAGCATAAACATCTCTTTCTAATACTAAATCTACAGACGTCACATCAGATTTTTCAATTGGAATTGATTTTATTAAATCGCCTTTTTTTCCTATTCTATGGGAGTCATAATTTGCAAATCCGTAATCTAGCAACTTCTTTGCCTCATTGAATCTAATAGCACCTGTCTGCCCACCTAAAATAACTGCTATCAAATGTAAGTCTCCTCTTCTTGCAGATGCTGAAATACAATATCCTGCTGCACTAGTAGAACCAGTTTTAATGCCTGTTGTTCCCTCGTATTCCTTAACCAATCTATTTGTATTGACCATTACCTGAGTTTCATCTTTATTTTTTCCCACTAACATTTCTTCCATATAAGATGTTAGATGTTTTTCTAATTCATCATACTTTAACAATTCCCTAGACATTAACGCTATATCATAAGCTGTAGTATAGTGATCATCCGTAGGTAGTCCGCTGGCATTTGAAAAATGAGTATTTTCCATTCCAAGTGATTTTGCTTTATCATTCATTAGCTTTACAAATGATTCACTGCTGCCGCTTATAGCCTCTCCTAAAGCCACTGCAGCATCATTTGCTGATCTTATGGTTACTGCTCTTACCAAATCTTCCACTCTTTGTGTTTCTCCTGGCTCAAGATATACCTGAGTACCTCCCATTCCTGCTGCGTATTCACTAATAACAACTTTATCATCCAAGGTTATTTTACCGTTTGATACGGCCTCCATTACTAATAACAATGTCATTATCTTGGTCACACTGGCAGGTGGCAATTTTTCATGTTCATTAAGTGCATATATAATTTTTCCAGTATTATAATCCATCAACAATGCAGCTTTACTAGTTATATCAATTTCTCCAAAGGCACTTATTGGTAATGTAATCATTATAATAACAAGAAAAATGGATACTAATTTTCTTTTCAAAATATTACCTCCAATACAATATTTATATTTATATTTATGTTCTCCATAAACGTTCTTGTTATTCTAATAATGAAATAGATAAAAAGAATAAAATCATTAAAAAAAGGAGTGTCGATGCTTACTCCTTTACTTAATTATCTCATATATAAATTTTACCGGTTTTGGTATTTCATTTTTTATTTTATATGCTTCTAACACAATATATATAGCATCGTCAACATCTTCCTTGTTTGTATGGAGTATACAAAGTGTATCATTTATATCTACTTTATCGCCAATTTTTTTTGTGAGTGTTATGCCTGATGAAAAATCTATTTTATCTTCTTTCTTAGTTCTTCCAGCACCTAAAATCATAGCTGATTTTCCTATCATAGTAGCATTTAAAGCTTCTACATACCCTGATTTCTTAGCTTTAACTTCTATATGATATTTTGCCTCAGGTAAAATATCCGGATTATCGACTACATCAGGATTTCCTCCTTGTGCCTTTATCAATTCTTTAAACTTATCTATAGCTTTTCCCTCTTTAATTAGATTTAGTAAATATTCATACCCTTCATTAAATTCCCTAAAAGCTCCACCTAAAATACACATACATGTAGCAACAGTTAAAGCAACTGTTGTTTCATCCTCAGAACCTTCTCCTTTTAAAACCTTTATAGCTTCTTTAACCTCATTTGCATTTCCAATTTCCCTTCCCAATGGTTGATCCATATTGGTTATAACTGCTATTGTCTCTCTATTTAGGGATTTTCCAATATCAACCATTGTATGTGCCAATTCTCTGGCGTCTTCTAAATTTTTCATAAAAGCACCTGTACCAACTTTTACATCCAAAACAATGGCATCTGCTCCGGAAGCTATTTTTTTACTCATAACAGAGCTTGCTATTAATGGTAAGCTATCGATAGTACCTGTTACATCTCTTAATGAATATATTTTCTTATCTGCAGGTACTAAATTTGCAGACTGCCCTGTTATAGCCATCTTATAGGTATTGACATTGTTTATAAATTCAGATTCAGGTAATTCTACTTTAAAGCCTTTAATAGATTCCAGCTTGTCAATAGTACCCCCAGTATGTCCTAAACCCCTTCCACTCATTTTAGCAACAGGGATACCTAATGATGCAACCAACGGAATAACTATCAAACTAATCTTGTCCCCTACGCCACCTGTAGAATGTTTGTCAACTTTTATACCGTTAATAGCCGATAGATCAACTGTATCTCCTGAATTTACAAAAGTCTGAGTAAGTATTGCAGTTTCCTCTTTACTCATTCCTTGAAAGTATACAGCCATTAAAAAAGCAGACATCTGATAATCTGGAATTATATCATTTGTATACCCGTAAACAATAAATTCGATTTCTTCCTTTGTTAAAGAATTTCCTCTTTTTTTCTTCTCAATAATATCTACTGCTCTCATATTTATTCTCCTTAATTGTGAAATAATGTATCAAGCTCTTGGATGGGAATTATTATATGTCTTTCTTATGGCAGAATGATCATAATTACTTGAGTATATGCTCGATGAACCATTATCGACATTACCTAATAATTCCTGTACAATTTTAGTGTCAGCCCCATTATGTAATAAATGCACTGCAAATGTATTTCTTAAAACTTGAGGAGTAATATTCTTATCTATAGATGCAATATAAGAATAGGATTTTATAATTTTCCATAAACCCTGTCTTGTAATCCTACATCCACTATAATTAAGAAAAAGGGGTTCATTTGCTTTAGAACCTGTCCTATATGTATTTAAATAATACTTTACACTGGATATTGCCATTTTACCTATTGGGACAATTCTATTATTTTCACCTTCATATATTATTAATGTACCCAAATTCATGTCTATGTTTTCAATATTTAGAGCACATATTTCAGATACCTTTAATCCAGTTGCATACAATAGCTCTAACAAAGCCTTGTCTCTAGCTCCTTTACTAGTCTTAGTATCTGGAGCATCTAATATCATTTCAATCTCTTCTATGGTTAAAACAGTAGGTGCCTTTTTCTCCTTTTTTATGGTTTTAAGATTTAAGGTTGGATCCTCACCAATGATGCTTTTATTGTGTAAATATTGAAATAAACATCTTATGCTGGCTAAGGACCTGGATAAGGTTGATACGGATTTACCGCTCTTTTGTAAGAAAACAAGATAAGTTATTACATTAGTTTTATTTATATCTCCTAATGATGAAATATCATTATCCAAAAGATAATCCTTAAAAAGATTAGCGTCTCTAATATATGCATTTACAGAATTTTGGCTAAGTCTTTTTTCATTAATCATATATTCTATATAATCATCCATAAAGTTGTTTAGCATAATATTTCTCCTTTTATCTAAGGTTTAAACCAAATCTTTTATTATATTTAAAAAGATTGGCGAAATAAATCCCTCATATATGGAGCCTATAATCATAAGGACTGTAAAGAACAAAACAAACAGTGTATACTCTAAGATATCAAGTCTTTTAAACTTTGTAAATTTTCTATTAGCAGAAAATTTATATTTTGCTGCTACTGTCATTGACAATGCTCCAACTGCTACTATACAAGGAATATATATAAGATATTGAGGGTAACATCCAAAGATAGATATTATAAAACCCTTCCAACTAAAATTATGTAATAAAAACCCTACAGTAAATCCTAGAGTTCCACCCTTTATAAATACCAATACCGGAATAATAAATCCTAGATTTAATATTCCAAATACGTATGAAATCCCTATATATATCAAATTAAAATAGATTGACATTTTAAATATATTATAATAGCTATCATAATTTTTAAAGTTAGAAAAAAAATATGGATTACTATATTTTAAAATATTATAATGTATCGATGTACTCAATGCCTTAATTATAACTGCTCCAATAATTATACCAAAAATAAAAATTAGAAAAAGAACAAAATAAAAAGAAAATCCATTTTCAAAATGATTTCTAAATATCTTTTTTAACCTATAAATATTCAATATAAAATCCTCCTTTGTACTAGCCTTTAAGTATTGGAGACAATTTCCTTGTGGACAACTTGCCTCGTTATAATTTCTATGCTAAAAAGGAGGATTTTATAACTTTATTTAGAGCTAAAATATTCCTTCGCTAAATAAATACTTATGATAGTTTTACTATCTATGATTTCACCTCTATGAACCATTTTAAGCAGCTCTTCTATGTCATATTTTTCTAATTCACAGTATTCACCATCATCCAAATCCTGTTCTCCTTCAATTAAGCCACTTGCAATGAATAGATAAATCTTTTCATTGCTAAAGCCAGGAGAGGTATAGAATTCTGTTAAGTATTTTAATTCTTTAGCCTCATAACCCGTTTCCTCTTTAAGTTCTCTTATTGCGGTTTCTCTTGGTTCCTCATTAACTTCTAATTTTCCCGCAGGAACTTCCAATACTATACGATTGATAGCTTTCCTATATTGTTTGACTAAAACTATTTTGTTATCTTCGGTTATAGGTATTATACCCACCCCACCTGGATGTTCTACAATTTCTCTTTTAGAGTATTTTTTTTCTGGTAATTCTACAGTATCTATTCTTAAATTTATAATTTTCCCTTCATAAATTCTGTCACATTTCATGGTCTTTTCTTCATAAACCATAATTAACCTCCCATTTTTGACATTTACCAATGACATTATTATACCATATTCTAAAAAAGAAAACATTCTCCAAGAGAGAATGTTTATATCTATTGTGCCTTATCTAAAACATCCTGCTCCAGTCTTAGTTTTTCTGCAATTAGAGCAATAAACTCAGAATTTGTTGGCTTTCCTTTGTTATTATTTACAGTATACCCAAATATCTTATCAATAGTATAACCATTACAATTACTGTGTTTAAATCCCATTTATCTAACTTTTTTTCCTATTGTTATTTTATAGAAAGTCAGTCTGACTATGAAATAACAGTTTTGACTTCCTAATATATGATTATGACTTTATTATACCCCTTTGTAAATAATAAGCGAAGGATTATTTTAAATATTTTGACTATTATTTTGCAGATAAAAAAATGTCAAATAAAGATTCATATCTTAAATTGACACTTTAATTACTATTAGTTATTTCTATTCCTGTTTTTATTATTTCGCTTACAATTCCCATTGAAACTGTGAATAGTAACACTTGTATATTTAATATAAATTACCTTTTTAACTGTTTGATGACAATTACCTGTTTATACTGAATATAGGTTAATAAATTATTTTAGAAAAGCTTTGACTAATCTCAAAAAACTACTATACTTAAAATGGTAATATCATAATCAGATTAGAGATTGAGAGGTTAAGAAATGAAAAGAAAAGACATACTTGAGTTGAAAAGACGTTTTAAAAAAGATCAATGTACCTTTACCAGAGTGTGTGGCTGCTTTGTTAATTCGGAAAAGAAGATAATTCTAGAGCTTAGAGAAACATTCTTGAATTTAGATGAAGATGATTATTTTAAATACCTAGAGATTGCTAAAAAGGTTCTATCTGGTACAATTGATAACAATATATTGGAGCTTGGTTTCCCAAATAATAGCGAGGGTATAAATAATAAACAACTTTCTCTTATCCAATTAAAGAAAAGTAAATTAAAAAACGATGATCTCCTTGATGATTTTTACAAATCAATCATAGATAGTTATGATTATACTGGGAATTATTTGATCCTTATTTTCCATGACGCATATGATGTAATTACAAAAACTACAGATAATTTAAAGTTAGATGAATCTGATGAGGTCTTTGAATATGTAATATGTGCAATTTGTCCGGTTTCTCTTTCGTCCCCAGGGCTTAGCTATTACGAGGAAGAGAACAAGATTAAATCGCGGATTAGAGATTGGATAGTTGAAGCACCAATAAATGGATTCTTATATCCTGCCTTTATAGACCGAGGTGCAGATAGTAACTCTCTAATGTATTATACAAAAAATACAAGGGATATTCACCCAGAGTTAATGGAAAATGCATTAGGTTGTTTTTCTAAAGAGACTTCTGCTATACAAAAAGATAAGTTTCAGTCCATTATAAAGGACTCTTTAAGTGCTGATGAAGAAGAAGCTAACAAGCTCTATATGGAAATTCAAGAAAATATAAACGATATGGTTGAAGAACATAAATCTATGTCTGATGATATAGATACTGAACCGATTAAATTAACAAAAATCAATTTACAAAATATTCTATTGGAAAGTGGCGTTCCTAAAGATAATACCACTAAGATTGAGGATTTCTATATAGAAAACTTTAATGATAATCTCCCTTTGGCAGAAAATTTACTTGACGAAAAAATACTGAAGGTAAATGAGCAGAGGAAAAAAGAAAGAAACCTTGAAAAACAAGTGGATTTCCTTAAAAATAAGCTTGAACAGTTTGATCTTAAGGACGATGATAAAGACTATGATATCATATTACATGTAAAACCTGAGAAAGCGCAAGAAATTAAATCCCAGATAATTGATGGACAAGAATATATTATAATTCCTATTAATAAAAATGAAAAAACTACAATTAATGAACTTAAATAATATAATACCACCGGTGATGAGCTGGTGGTATTATTTAGGTTTATTTTCTTTTAATAATTGCTTTTCAGTAACATGATTAGTTAACAATTTAACCAAGTCCTCTTGTGCATCATCTAAGTTATCGTATTCTTTTAAGATTTTACATAAACAATAATTATTATCTGTTACTTTATGTAATACATACCCTGTTATATAATCTAATTTCATATTATACATCTCCTCCGTTAATTTCAATTATATCATAAAGATAATTATAGAATTGTTTTTTGTTTATATTATTATATATCAATTATGATAACATCTTTTATGCTACTAATAAATCTATACACCTTCACCAAAATATAAGGAAAGCCTAGAAGAAAATAAAATATAAAACAAAATAAAAGCGACTACTCATTATAATTAAAATAATGAGGTAATCGCTTGTTTTTTATTTGACTATAAATAACCTATTTTACTGATTTATAGACAATTCTTGAAGTTCATGAATGATTGTAAAGGATTGTACCATTCAAAGCAAGTTAATTAGCTTTATCTAAAACATCTTGCTCCAATCTTAGT